>CAMVNV010000047.1 GCA_947168935.1 uncultured Butyrivibrio sp.
AAATACCCCCAAGTAGGTTTTATATTTCAATGTCCTACTTGGGGGTAGCATATCACTTTGCGGGCGCTATTATTTTGTAAAAAACGAAAAGCACAGACTTGTGTTAAAATATGCGTAGGAGTACTAGTATGCATATAGAAGATATAAAGATTAAAATGCCCGAAGCGGCAGCAGAAATATTAAATACATTACATGAAGCCGGATACGAAGCTTATATTGTAGGCGGCTGTGTTCGTGACAGTATATTAGGGCGTGAGCCTGGAGACTGGGATATCACTACAAGTGCCCTTCCTCAGGAAGTTAAGAAGCTTTTCAAACGTACTATTGATACAGGAATAAAGCACGGTACAGTTACTATCATGAAGGGCAAGGAAGGCTTTGAAGTTACAACTTATCGTCTTGACGGAGTATATGAAGATCACAGACATCCCAAGGAAGTTACATTTACAAGAAGCCTTATCGAAGATCTTAAAAGACGAGATTTTACTATAAATGCCATGGCCTACAACGATAAAGAAGGCCTTGTTGATGAATTTGAAGGTATTAAGGACCTTGAAAATAAAGTAATCAGATGTGTTGGAGATCCAATAAGAAGATTTGAAGAAGATGCCCTTAGAATCCTAAGAGCAGTAAGATTTTCAGGTCAGCTTGGATATACAATTGATCCTGAAACAGCCAAGGCTGCCAAGGAGCTTGCACCAACACTTTCCAATATCAGTGCTGAGCGTATTCAGACAGAGTTTATCAAGATGATAACCTCTCCTCATCCTGAAGTTATCAGGGATGCTTATGAACTTGGCATTACTAAAGTTTTTTTGCCAGAGTTTGATGAATGTATGGATTGTCCGCAGAATACGGTGCACCACTGCTATACTGTCGGCGAGCATATGATCCGTTCTACCATGGAGATTCCTGCTGATAAGGTGCTTCGTATAACCATGATCCTACACGATATAGGTAAACCAAAGTGCAGGACAACTGATGAGCGCGGCGATCACTTTAAGGGTCATGCTCTTGAAGGCTCCGAGATGGCTGAAAAGATCATGAGAAGGCTCAAGTTCGATAATGCGACAACAGGAAGCGTTCGCAATCTTGTGAGATGCCATGACATCTTTATGAAGGATGAACCCAATGATGTCAATGTCCGCAGGACCCTTTACTATGTTGGCCCTGAGAATTTTGACGACCTACTTAAAGTGAAAAGAGCTGATATGCTGGCTCAAAGTACCTATCGCCGTGAGGAAAAGGAAAAGCGTCTTGAGCTTCTTGAAAAGATAGGCCATGAGATTCTTGAAAGAAAGGACTGCCTGTCATTAAAAGAACTTGCTGTTGGAGGAAAAGACCTTCTTGCACTTGGAGTTACACCAGGTAAGGAGATTGGAACTATCCTTAACAATATGCTTATGGATGTTCTCAAGAATCCTTCTCACAACGATAAGGAATATCTGATAAGACATCTTAAGAATTACAAAGAAAATTGATCAAAAAATAATAGTCCGACTAAGTGAAAAAAGGCTTTGAGCTCTTAAGTAAATTATCTAAAAAGCCGATATATAAATGACATGGAATGTCTGTTTTTGAAATTGTAATATGCCGTTAAACCAAAGGGTTATGTAAAGGGGAGATGGATATGCGTAATTTCTTCAGAAAAACTTTCACTGTTGTTATTACTTTTGTTGTGGCGATGGCCTTTTTTCCATTTGGCTATTTAGGACAGACTATTTCGAATGCACAGACTGTTAACACAGTCTCTCTTGTAGGCAAGTATGATTCTTCAGACCTTGCCATCATTAAATCTGTTGATATAGACAATAAGACTATCACCTTCCGAAATATTGATACGGGGCGTGATTATACCCTTTCTTACGACAATACCACTTTTATCTATAGTGAATATGGAAGAGCTCTTTCAGCTGCCCTCCTTGAAGTTGGAGAGATAGCTGATATCACCTTTTTGTCAGGATCAAGGCACCTTAATACCCTTGATATAAGCGCTGATGCTTTTAGTATTGAAAAGTCCTATGGTTATGACCTTCAGGCGGGTGTCGAGACTGCGCAGATAGGAAACAGTTATTATCACATAACTGACAGATCCCTTGTTCTTATCGATGGCAAGGCTGGCCGAGTTGCAGACGTACTTCCCGGAGACAGCATTAAGTTTACAGGAATAGGGACAGAAGTTTACTGTGTCGAAGTTAAGCAGGGACACGGATATGTATCTCTTTCTTCCAGTATGATAGGCGATGAGAATATCTCCGGAGCTTATCTTGAGATTGGCGATCGCAATGTATACCGCGTTACAGACGGAATGCTTGTAAGCGTCCCTGAAGGAACCTATCAGCTCTATCTTACAGGAAAAGGGGTTGATTATGAGACTACCATAACAGTTGACCGTGACAAGGAGACAGTAGTAGATACAAGCCAGATCGAGATCGAATATAATTATGGCCTTGTTACATTTACGGTTATACCGGCAGAGGCAAGGCTCTACGTTGACGGCGAAGAAGTTAATCCTGCCTGGCCTATAGAACTTACTTATGGAACTCACAAGATCGAAGCAACGGCAGAAGGATATCTTCCCTGTTCTGAGTATCTTCATGTAGGATCATCCAAGGCAGAAGTTGAGATAACTCTCCCTGTTGATGAGGATTATAAGAAGGAAGAAGATACCAGCACGACAGCGGCTTCTGTTGATAATACATCATCAAATAATGCTACTAAGGAGACAAGCAAAGAGTCTAACAACAGCAATAACAGCTCAACAGGTAAGACTAAGACAACTACAAAGACTCCGGCAGCATCGACGACAGCATCAACAGTAAAGCCCGGAACCCTTATAAGCGGCTACTATATCAGGATCACAGCGCCAAAGGATGTAGAAGTTTATCTTGATCCTGATAAGAATAAAAAAGATGATGATGGCACCTACATTGGTATAGCTCCATGCTCTTTTACCAAGATAACAGGTGACCATGTAATAAGACTTAAGAAGGAAGGATATCTGACCAAGGACTATACCATTAGTATAGATTCTGAGAAAAAAGATAAAGAGTACGCTTTTGAAGAATTGAAAGTTGACCCTGCGGCAGCAGCTAGTACGGCCAGCACAGAGGAACCGGATGGAACCAAGATAGAAGGCTATGGAGTATATGTTGATGCTCCTTACGGATCAACTCTCTATGTTGACGGCGAAGAAATTGGCGCTGTCCCATGCTCTTTTGACAAGGTTAAGGGAAGTCATACCATAACCCTTACGAGGGACGGATATGTCACTAAGAGCTATTCCGTTTATATCGATGGTAATAAGAAGGACAAGGTATATGAATTCCCTGCCCTTGAAAGAAATGTAGATGTTTACGCCCTTGATGGAACGGAAGTTTTCATAGATGGAGAGTCCATAGGCGTTATAGAAGATGGCAATGCCGTAAGCTTTACCAAGGTTCCGGATTCCAAGAGCGACGGACCATCTACCATAAGGCTTGAACTTGAAGGCTATAAGACTATAGAAGAAGAGATAAGTGTAAGTAACTACGACGGAGTAGATACTCACTATTATGCTGACAGGCAGGAAAAAGAGTCTTCGGGTGAAGACGACCCTGGAAGCGGAGATTCATCAGACAGCGCAAGTACTGCTTCTACGGATAGTTCATCTGAAGCTTCAACAGATGCTTCTTCCGATGCTTCTGATACGGATACTTCAGGTGAAGGAGATGGCGACGGCGGCGAAGGTCAAAATCCTGATGATAATTCCGGAACCGGTACGACAAATGAAGGAGAAGCTACAGACGATTCCACAAGCGCTTCGTCAAATGCCGGCGGAACCACGGAAACAGGAAACGAAGGAGAAGGTGCTGGCGAAACAGGCCAGGATAATGGAAACGCTGAAAGCGGCAATAATACTGAAGGTTCAGAGTCTGGAGGAGGTGAAGAAGCTCCGGAAAACACGGATAATGATTCCGGTGAAAATGCAAATGGCTAGAACCCAGGTTCTGACAAAAAAGCGTAAAATTGATACCTTCAAAACGCAGTAAACTAGGAGTAAATTGGAATGGAAAGTCTAAAAAATGGCTTAAAATAAGGGTTTTCCTTGACAACTTTTGCAAAAACGTATATAAGTAGATATATACCACACAGAGCTGGTACACAAAAGCGCTATTTTAGCGGTGCTATAAAGCGACGCTATAAAGTGCAATATACTTACAGGAGGAATTTCCTAATGAACAAGACAGAATTAGTAGCAGCAATTGCAGAAGATGCAGGATTATCAAAGAAGGACGCTGAGAAGGCTCTTAAGGCATTCACAGACGCAGTTACAGCAGAGCTTAAGAAAAAGGGTAAGGTTCAGCTTGTAGGCTTCGGTACATTCGAAGTTGCTAAGAGAGCAGCAAGACAGGGCAGAAATCCTCAGACAGGTGCTACAATGAAGATCGCAGCATCAGTTGCTCCTAAGTTCAAAGCTGGTAAGGCACTTAAGGACGCTGTAAACAAGAAATAATTCACTGATTGAATTGTTTTAATTGAATTGGTAAGTATACCATTTCTAATATCAGCGACAAGTGTTAATACACGAGTTTGAGGCCTGCGGAGTTCTGACTCTGCAGGCTTTTGTAAAAGTTCCGGAATATTTTCGGATACGGGGTTTAAGTATGAGACTTGATAAATATTTAAAGGTATCACGCCTTATTAAAAGAAGAAGTGTTGCAAATGAAGCCTGTGATGCTGGCCGTGTGCAGATCAACGGAAGACCAGCAAAGGCAGGTACAGAGGTTAAGGTTGGAGACCACCTTACTATTCAGTTTGGTAACAAGGACGTGAATGTAGAAGTACTTGATGTTCAGGAAACTGTACACAAGGAAAATGCAGGAGAATTATACAAGTATATTTAATATTGATAACAAAACGTCGTTGCGCCGAAACTCCTGAGGTGGTAAGATTAATATAGCTAATTGTCTATATTGTTTCGGAAATTGATCTTTACCATGTAATTTAGAATATAATCCAGACCGCAGAGAGGAGTTCTATATGAGAACAAGATATAGAACAAGACGCAGGGAGAATCGCTTCGGTATCCTCCTTGCAGCGATTGTGGTGCTGTTACTTACTTTTGTAGTGTCAGTCAGGAGTATAGACTTACTGAGGCAGGTCCGTGAGAATGAGACAAGGATAGAACAGCTTCAGAGTGAGATGGCAAAAGAGGAGCAAAGAAGCACCGAAATCGATGAGTTCGTGAAAGAGACGCAAACGCGTAAATATATAGAAGATATAGCAAGACAGAAGCTGGGACTGGTTTATCCCGGCGAGATTATTTTTGAAAAAGAATCGAATTAGGGGTGCAAACTTCTGGGTTTTCGGGAGTTTGCACTGTTTACGTTAAGGGACTACAGGATGTAATTGGTATATGTTTTGAAATGCATGGATGCAGTTCAATGTACAGGGATAGATTAAGTGATATGAATTTAAAGCAGACAGTTCTTGAGTACATAAGGAAAGAGAATATGATTGAAAAAGGCGACCACATTCTCGCAGGAGTATCCGGCGGGGCTGATTCGGTATGCCTTTTTGTTTTGCTGCATTCGCTTATGTCAGAACTTGAATTTAAACTCTCTGTCCTTCATGTAAATCACGGTATAAGACAGGAAGCATCTCAGGATGCTGATTTTGTAAGAAGTTTATGTGAGAAGTATAATGTTCCCTGCTTCATAGAAGAAGTAGATGTTCCAGCACTTTCTAAAGAGATGTCTGTTGGAGAGGAAGAGGCAGGAAGGTTTGCAAGATACGATCTTTTTTATAAAAAGATGGATGAGATAGGGGCAGGAAAGCTTGCAGTTGCCCACAATATGAATGATCAGGCAGAGACCTTTATCATGAACCTTGCAAGAGGGAGCGGCCTTCGCGGACTCTCCGGTATAAGACCTGTAAGAGACAGGATCATAAGACCACTTCTTTTGACAAGCCGCGAGGATATTGAGTCTTATCTTAGATCTGAAAATATATCCTTTATGACAGACGCAACAAACCTTGAAGATGAGCATACAAGGAACAGGATCCGCCATCACATCCTTCCTTATCTGGAAAAAGAGGTTAATTCAGAGACTCTTCTCCATATATCAAACGCTTCTTCTGAGCTGTCCCATGCACAGGAATATATGGAGATGCAGGCTGTTAGGTGGCTTAAAGATAAAGGAATCGATGTTTCTGCAACTAAGAAAACACCGACATTAGACCTTTCGGATTTTAGGCAGCAGCCTATGATCATACGAAAATACATCATCATGGAGCTTCTGAACTTTGTGACAGCTATGCGCAAGGATATAACCCAGGCTCACATTGAAGCTATGGACAGGCTTTGCATGAACAAGGACGGTAGTGAAGAGCTTCACCTTCCTTATGGAATAAGGGTCTTCAGGGAGTATGATGAGCTAAGGATCGCTGTTTGTGATAGTAGCGATAATGATGAAACTAGCGGCGAGCCTTCTGAAGAATACGTTTTGGAATTTTCATCTGATGAGACTTCAGAACCAGGCCCTTATACTGAAATGATAATGCGAAAAGAGAGCCTTTTTTCCTACAATGGAACAGATTTTCGCGCACGACTATACGAAATACAAGGCGGTATTGGCGGAGATTTTATTACAAAGGTTCCGCGCTTGCCATATACTAAATGGTTTGATTATGATAAAATATTATCGTGCCCGATTTTTCGCTTGCGTAAACCGGGCGACTATATCGTTGTAGACAGACAGGGCCACGGGAAGAGCCTTAAAAAGTTTATGACAGATGCAAAAATCCCTGAAAAATCCAGAAACAGTGTGATTCTTTTGGCAGATGGCGATAACATTATGTGGGCCATAGGTCATAGGTCAAGCTGTGCTTATGAGATTTCAGAAAGTACAAAACACATCCTTGAAATAGATGCGTTATCAGTAAATTAAAAAGGAATGAGGTAGTAACAGCAATGGCAGAAAGAGTTAGAGTTATGTTCACTGAAGAGGAAGTTGACAAGAGGATCAGAGAACTCGGTGAACAGATCAGCAAAGATTATGCAGGCAAGACAGTACATCTTATATGTGTATTAAAGGGTGGAAGCTTTTATATGACAGAGCTTGCCAAGCGTATCACAGTTCCGGTAACTCTTGATTTCATGAGCGCATCAAGCTATGGTTCATCAACAAAGTCAAGTGGCGTAGTAAGAATTGTTAAGGATCTTGATGAGCCTCTTAAGGATAAAGATGTTCTTATCGTTGAAGATATCGTAGATTCAGGCCGCACACTCAGCTATCTTATGAAGATGCTTGGAGACAGAGGTCCATCAAGCATCAAGCTTACAACTCTTCTTGATAAGCCTGATCGTCGTGTTACAGATGTAAAGGTTGATTATACAGGATTTGTAATTCCTGATGAGTTCGTAGTTGGTTATGGTCTTGATTATGATCAGAGATATCGTAACCTTCCTTACATCGGGGTTGTAGAGTTTGATTAAGGTATCTGGAATTACAAATTACTTCGTGTAATTCAAGTTATATGAAATATACGGAAATATGAAAAAAGTTCATTTCCGCGGAAAGCGGATGATAGATAAAGGAGGAAGTGGTGGAAAATCGCAGAAGAAGTTTTGGAACGATCTTCGGATTTATCATAGTTCTGCTCCTGCTGTTGGTTGTCCTTGAGTTTTTCGGCGACAGCAATCGTACGGCTGACTCACAGGCATATACTTACGGGAAGCTCCAGATGGATCTGGAGGAAGGCAACATCAAGAGTGCTGTGATCCTTCCCAATGGTGAAAATGCGACAGGTGCTGTAAACATTGAATTCAAAGATGGTGCTAAGAATACCGAGACTCTGTATGTTACTAATGTTACAGAGGTCAGACAGAAACTTAGTGAGTTTGGCATCGATGCTGAAGTCAGGGATGTATCTGATGACAGCTGGCTGTTCAACTGGGCATTGCCGATACTGGTCGTAGTGATCATATTTGTAATGTTCCTGTCCATGATGAACGGGGCCCAGTCATCAGGAAGCGCCACCAATAACAGAATGCTTAACTTCGGTCGAAGCAGAGCAAGGATGACTGTCGGAGATGACAATAAGGTCAAGCTCGATGATGTAGCTGGTCTTCAGGAAGAAAAAGAGCAGCTTGCAGAGATCATTGAGTTCTTGAAAAATCCTGACCAGTTTACCAAAGTTGGAGCTCGTATTCCTAAGGGTGTACTTCTTGAAGGTGCTCCTGGTACAGGTAAGACACTTCTTGCAAGAGCCGTTGCAGGTGAAGCAGGTGTTCCCTTCTTCTCCATTTCAGGTTCTGATTTCGTAGAGATGTTCGTCGGTGTTGGTGCATCCCGTGTTCGTGACCTTTTCGAAGAGGCCAAGAAGAACAGCCCATGTATCATCTTTATCGATGAGATAGATGCGGTAGCAAGACGTAGAGGAACAGGTATGGGAGGCGGTCACGATGAACGTGAGCAGACTCTTAACCAGCTTCTTGTTGAGATGGATGGTTTCGGCGTCAATGAAGGTATCATTGTAATGGCTGCGACTAACCGTGTTGATATCCTTGATCCTGCTATCCTTCGTCCGGGACGTTTCGATAGAAAGATCACTGTTGGTCGTCCTGATATCAGAGGCCGTGAAGAGATCCTCAATGTACATGCCAAGAACAAGCCACTTGGAGATGATGTAGATCTTGGACAGATTGCTCAGACAACAGCAGGATTTACAGGTGCAGACCTTGAGAACCTTCTCAATGAAGCTGCTATCAATGCTGCAATGGACAAGCGCCCATACATTCTCCAGGAAGACATCAAGAAGGCATTTGTTCAGGTTGGTATCGGAACTGAGAAGAAGAGCCATCTTATTTCTCCTGAGGAAAAGAAGATCACAGCTTATCACGAATCCGGACATGCAATTCTTTTCCATGTGCTTCCTCATGTAGGTCCTGTATACACAGTATCAGTTATTCCTACAGGCGCTGGAGCTGCCGGTTATACAATGCCACTTCCTGAAAAGGATGAAATGTTCCTTACAAAGACCAAGATGCTTGAAGAGATCATGGTAGACCTTGGCGGACGTATCGCAGAAGAGATTGTCTTCGATGATATAACAACAGGAGCTTCCAATGATATTCAGAAGGCTACAAATATGGCCAGAAATATGGTAACCAAATATGGTATGTCATCTAATATCGGTGTTATCAATTATGATGAGAATGAAGATGACGTATTCATCGGTTACGATATAGGCCACAGAAAGAGCCATTCAGAGCTCATGAGCGGAGAGATCGACAGAGAAGTTAAATCCATCATCGATGATTGCTACAAGAAGGCTAAGCAGATCATCATGGACAACCAGGATGTACTTCATAAGTCAGCTAATCTCCTTATTGAGAAAGAGAAGATCGGTAGAGAAGAGTTTGAAGCTCTTTTTAACAGAAATGATTCATTAAATCTTTCCAAGCCGAGCTTTTCGCTTACATAAAACAGCTTTTTCTTACATAAAAAGTTGGACAACATAAGAAACTGAAACCTCCGAAAGTTTGCGCAAATGCAGATTTTCGGGGGTTTTTTAGGATAATTGGTGATAATCACAAGAGATGAAAGAGCTTACATCAAAAGTCTGAAAAAATGACCAAAAAACCCAATGTCCCTTTGGTAATTTTGTTGAACCTGTTCATTGTGAGTATAGGGGACGGATGCTATTATAATACTCGTAACCCCCCAATATTATATAGTTTTTTGCTATACCCCATAAGAAAGAAATACCTTCTCTAAAAAAGACAGCAACCCCTAAAGCTGTCTTTTTTGCTGCCCTTTTTTAGGTAAAAAAAAGGAAGCGCCTCGGCGCTTTCTTTATATTTTTACGCATTATCCAGAAAGTTGTTCGTACTGTTCAGGCTCTTCCCTTGGAGAAGTCATGTTACTGTCGTAAAGGCTTCTGAACTTGGTAGGTGTATATCCAGTAATGATCCTGAACATTCTTATAAATGATGACATACTACTAAATCCACAGTTAATAGCTATATTGGTAATAGTTGAGTCAGAATCCATAAGGAAGAGTTTAGCCTTCTGTATACGGACCTGATTGATATATCTGTAGAATGTTACACCAGTCAGCTGCTTGAATACCCTTGAGAAATGGTATTTACTAAAGCCAGCGATCTTGGAAGCTGATTCAAGGCTTATATCTTCTGCATAGTGGATCTTTAAGTAATCACATATTCTGTTGATCTGTTCAGCATATTCTCTTTGTTTTTTTATACTTGTATCTGCAAGAGAATTATTGATCTGATGATAGTTCTTGCCAAGAAGAAGGAGCATCTGAGCCATATTGGTGTATATCTCAGGCTCTGCCATAAGCCCTGCATTGGTATAACTTTCGCACATCTTTCTGAAAAGTGAATGGAACTGATCGTAGCATGCGCAGTTAGAACGGTTGATAACATATACAGGATATATAAGTGATACTACATGATCGAAACCGCTTATGGCCTGAAGCATGGATATATCGATCTGGAAGATGAGCCTTTTACCGGGAAGAGCTGGCATGGAATGTATTACACCGGGGCATATGAATATCATCTCGTCTTCTGCGATGTCAAAAACATGACCACAACTCTCGACCTTGTAATTATTCTGTATTGGCATGATGATCTCTATTGGAAGATGCCAGTGAGAAGGGTATGCTTCAAAGTCGTCATTCTCGTAGAGCCTGACACTGCCTGTGGGCGCATAGTTAACGGTCTCATGTAACCCGTTAAGATTCTCTATCATATTTACTCCTCTCTATATTAATTTAACTTTTTCCTAATAAAAAATTACTAATAATTGCACGTTGGTTTTAGTCAATATGACTGAGATTTTCGAAAAACTTTCAAAACATTAGTCATTACGACCTTTAAAGCATCATAAATATAACATTTGCCTTAACGATTATCAATATTATGAGAAGAAGAACAGCAATAATTAGTAATTAAATAGCAATCATTGTAAAGATGAATATATGTAATATTGATAATCTAAAGTTGTAAATATTAATGAGGGGGCATCAGTACTGAACTGATGCAAAAAGATAAGGAGGGTTATTATGAAAAGCAAGGCATTATCAATCCTGCTGTCAGTATCAATGGTAGCAGCAGCTCTTACTGGATGTTCAGTTTCTACCGATACTGGTGAGACTACTCCATCAACAGATGGTGCAGGCACAGAGACAGGAACTGATACAACAGGTTCTACTGAGAACAAGACAGAAACTACAGACACAAGTACAGCTTCTGCTGATGAAGAAGAGATTACCTGGGTATTCTGGGATGATCTTGAAGCTAGTACAGACCAGATGACTCAGTTGTATGCACAGACAGTTGAGCGCTTCAATGCTGAAGACAATGGTTACCATGTAAACGTTATTACAACTAACCTTGAAGAGTATGACTCTAAAGTTAATGCGTTGATCGCTGCAGGTGATACACCTGACCTTCTCATCTGTAACCCTGGACCAAACGCAGACGTATATGTAGACGCAGGCGTTGTTCAGCCTCTTAACCAGTATCTTGATGCTGATCCTGAGTGGAGAGATTCTTTTGCTGGCGGTATGTTCGACAGAGTAACATATGGCAGCGACATCTATGGTATTCCTACAAACTTTGCAGCAGCTTGCTGTTTCTATAACACAGAGATGTTCGAAGCTGCCGGCATCTCAGAAGTTCCATCCGATATGGAAGGCTTCCTTGATGCATGCGCTAAGCTCAAAGAGGCAGGATATACACCACTTACATGCTCAGCTTCAACAGCATGGTGTCTTTCTATGATTGCAGGTTACTGCATGAACAGAGAAGGTGTTGATACAGAAGCTCTTAACGCTGGAACAGCACACTGGACAGATGAGAACTGTGTAAAGGGTGTTGAAGATCTCGTTGCTATAAGCAAATTCTTCCAGGATACATATCTTGGAGATTCTAACGATGATGCTACAGCTCACTTCTACAACGAAGAAGCAGCTATCCTTATCCAGGGTTCATGGTGCATAGCTCAGATGAATGGTAACTCTGCGACTATCGAAGATAAGTGCGGCGTATTCTCATTCCCTAGTGTAGATGGCAGCATCGGCGATATGATCGTTAAGACAGACAACGTCCTTATGTCAGCTACAACTGAGCATCCTGAAGCATGTGTTGCATTCCTTAAGATGCTCACAGATGAGACAGCACAGAAAGCTACAGCTGAGCAGGCTGGTAAGATCCCTGTAACTAAGGTTGAAGTTGATACATCCAAGGCTCCTAAGCAGTTTGGTTATGTTTCAGATCTTCTTGCAAACCTTACAGGAACAATCGGATTCTACAATGAGTCATTAGTATCTGTAGAAGCAGGCGATACATTCGATAACAACATGGTTTCAATCGTAATGGGAGATGAGACTATCGAAGAAGGCTTGCAGAATATAGAAGACTTCTATAAAGAGAATGCTTGGCAGTAAAGTAGATATTTAATTGGCTAGATAACTTAGGAGCACGGGGATATTCCCTATAAATGGATATCTCCGTGTTTCTCTATATAAGAATATGGGGGAATGCTATGAATAAAGCACTTAGGGATAAAAAAGCTATCCTGTTCTTTATATTACCGGCAGCACTTCTTTTTACATTGGTTTTGTTTGGACCAATATTATATGCCGGCTATATTTCCCTTTGTGATTGGAATGCACTTAGTAAGCCCAAATTCATTGGCTTAAAGAACTTCAAAGCTCTTTTCACAAAGGACGATGTATTTTTAACGTCTCTTAAGAATTCAATTTTCTTTATGATCTTTTCGCTGGTTACTCAGCAGATAATCGGTCTTATACTTGCTGCTATTCTTTCAGGACTTCGTTATGGTAAGAATGTATATAAGAACATAATATATCTTCCATGTGTTCTTTCATCAGCAGCACTGGGTCTTTTGTTCAGCTTCATATTAAAACCCAATATGGGTCTTAATCAGCTTCTTGCAATATTTGGAATACAGGGACCTAACTGGCTTATGTCAGTTAACGGATACATACCGCTTACCATGTGGGTAATAGGCGTTGTAGCTCTCTGGATCTATGTTGGTACCACAATGATGCTCTATATGGCTGGAATTGCAGGAATAGATAAGAGTCTTCTTGAAGCAGCTTATATTGACGGCGCAGGCAAGACTAAGACTTTCTGGCATGTAACTCTTCCGCTTCTTAAGCCAATGGCAAGAACCACAATCTCACTTACATGTATCGGATCTCTCAAATTCTTTGATCTTGTATATAACATGACACAGGGCGGCCCCAACAATAAGACACAGACAATGGCAACATGGCTGTATTTTGAAGGCTTCTCATACTTCAAATACGGATATGCGAGCGCTATCTCTATAGTTCTTCTTATTATGTGTCTGCTCGTGACATTTATCATAAACAGATGTATCAGTGTTAAAGATTTTGAAAACTAGGGGGCATTACTATGAAAAAGATAACCATTCCTAAGGTCATCATATATATTGTGTTGACAATAATAGCTGTCTTATATGTAGCCCCTCTTGTATGGATAGTATTGGTATCATTTAAGACCAATGCGGAAGTATTCTCTAATCCGTTTGGGTTACCAAAAGTATGGCAGCTTGGTAACTACATTTTCGCCTGGACCAAGGGTAAACTTGGAATAGCGCTTTGGAACTCAGTATTCGTATGTGTATTTACACTTGCAGTCAGCCTCCTTCTTGGTGCAATGGCAGCATTTGGTATTGCAAGAATGAGATTCAAGCTTTCAGGAGCTACACTTACATATTTCATGATAGGTATGATGGTTCCTGTACACTGCGTACTCATTCCTCTGTTCGTAATGTTTTCAAAAATGAAGATCACAACTCCTCTTTTTGAAATAAGGTTTACTAACAGTCTTATTGGAATCATTATTCCATACATTACCTTCGCGCTTCCAATGACCATTTTCATCTTGGTAGGTTTCTTTAGAAGTATGCCGGGTGAGCTTTTCGAAGCAGCTTGTATTGATGGATGTTCGATTTACAAGATATTCTTCTCGATCGCGCTTCCTCTTTCCAAGACCGGAATATTTGTAACAGGAATGATGAGCTTTGTTAATACCTGGAACGAACTGCTTGTTTCAATGGTATTTATCTCTGATCCTGAGAAAAAGACGCTTCCTGTAACCCTTACATATTTCGTAGGACCATATGCAACGAACTATGTACAGATGTTTGCAGCTATTGTTATCGCGGTTATCCCTACTATCGTTGTTTACAGTATTTTTAGTAACCAGATCGTAGAAGGACTCACAGCCGGAGCGGTAAAAGGCTGATCTTCCAACAAACGAAAACTTTCGAAAATATTTATCTCTGCTGCTTGCGGCAGAGATATTTTATTGCTCAAAATCAAAATGGAGTTGAGAGTGGGCTGTTTTGGATAAACCCAGATAAATACTAAATGATGACGCAGGAATGGGAAGAAAAATATAATAGGTCATTATTGATTTTTCACTAGACAAAGGGTGAATGGTATATGCTATAATAACGATATACGAAAAAATACGAAAACACCTATAAGGAGGGCGAACTTTGTTTGATTCTAAACTTTTATTTCACGATATATCCGGCCTGTTTGTAGATCCTGCAGAGCAGGACATTTTTAGTGATGTAAAGATATTTTTCAGAACCGGCAAAGGCCAGGCTTCCAAGGTATATCTTTATACAGATGAAAATGAATATCCCATGAGTCTTGTGGATGCAGATACTATTGCAGCAAGAGGCTTTAATACAAGTTCAGATATATTCGACTATTATGAAGTAACGATAAAGCTTGGTGATAAGCCTTTTTCCTATATCTTTAAGCTTGAAGTAAGTGGAGAGCAGGAAGGCTCACACATTGTCTATTACGACTTCAGGGGAGCCTATTTGAGAAAGCCATCTGCAGATAATCATATGGCGTTTCGTCTTTTCCCAGGAGCTCATGTTCCGGGATGGGCAAGGGGCGCAGTAATGTATCAGATTTTCGTGGACAGGTTCTGTAACGGTGATAAGTCCAATGATGTACTCACAAATGAGTATCACTATAACGGCGGTCACACTGTTCATGTTGATGATTGGGACAAGTACCCGCACCCTTCAGAAAGCTACAAGGAATTCTATGGCGGCGATCTTCAGGGTGTAATAGATAAGCTTGATTACCTGCATGATCTTGGAATAGAGGTACTATACCTTAATCCGATCTTTGCTTCTCCCTCAAGTCATAAGTACGACACTATGGACTATGATCACATAGATCCTCACTTTGGTAAGATCGTTGAGGATGAAGGCAAGGTCCTTAAAGATGACGTTACTGATAATAGAGAAGCTACAAAATTCGTAAACAGAGTTACAAGTGCAAAGAACCTTGAAGCAGGCGATCTTCTTTTTGCAAAGCTTGTAGAGGAAGCTCATAAGAGAGATATGAAGGTCATAATTGACGGCGTATTCAACCACTGCGGATCCTTTAATAAGTGGCTTGATAGAGAGCTCATATATGGCGGCGGAGCTTATGAGTCAGAAGATAGCCCTTATCATAAATGGTTTGATTTCAAGAAAAAGAAGTGGCCGGAAAATAGTACCTATGACGGCTGGTGGGGATATGATACCCTTCCAAAGCTTAACTTTGAAGGCTCAAAAACTCTTCAGGAATATATATTAAGGCTTGCAAGAAAGTGGGTATCTGCGCCATTTAATGCTGATGGCTGGAGACTTGACGTAGCAACAGATCTTGGCCACTCTGAAAGCTTTAATCACGAGTTCTGGCAGAGATTTAGAAATGCTGTAAGAGATGCTAATCCTAATGCCATAATACTTGCAGAAAACTATGGCTCATCAAGAAACTGGCTTGAAGGTAATGAATGGGATACCATCATGAACTATGACGCCTTCATGGAGCCTTTGACATGGTTCCTTACAGGCGAAGAGAAGCATTCAGATGAGTTTAGAAAAGACAGACTGAATAATACAGCACTGTTCTGGAAGTCTATGAAGAAGGCCATTGGAGAGAACTTTGGTAACTTCTCCATGTACACCTCCATGAACCAGCTGGATAATCATGATCATTCAAGATTCATGACAAGGACTAACATGAAGCCCGGAAGATCCTCTGATCCTGCAGGCCCTAAGGCGGCAGACAAGGGAATCAATAAGGGTATTTACAAAGAAGCTGTTGTAATGCAGATGACATGGCCAGGAGCTCCGACTCTCTACTACGGCGACGAAGCAGGAGTATGTGGATATACAGATCCTGATAACAGAAGAACATATCCTTGGGGACATGAAGATAAGGAACTTATTGAGTTCCACAAGAATATTATTAGTATACATAAAAAATATCCTGAATTTACCGATGGAGCGCTGATCGCGCTTGGAGACCAGAAGACCAAAGGAGTCCTTGCTTACGGTAGGTTTACATCAAAGGCTGCATCTGTCATAATCTTAAATAATAATAATAGAGAAAAAGAAATAGCACTTGACTTAAAGCCTTTGGGAGTGCCGGAAGGATGCTCTTTTGACAGATTGATTGAGACTAGTGAAGAAGGATTTACACTTGATAGTGTTGGGGTAGACGCGGTGAACAGGGAACTTAAGATAACACTTCCCGCTTACTCATCAGTGATACTTAGATTATCAAAGTGATAATAGAGAAGTTTTCATTGCTTGATGTAGTAGCTAAGCGTAGCTTGGCGCAATAATATTGGCTTTTCAAGTGCATTTGTGAGGTCAATTAATGAAAATACTTGTTACAAACGATGATGGAATAAACGCAGAAGGAATCGAAACTCTTGCTAGATGCGCTCAGAAGTTTGGAGAGGTAATAGTTATTGCGCCGCAGGAACAGTGCAGTGCAATGTCTCACCATATAACTCTTAGAGATAAGATGACAATAAGAAGACACGATTTTGCAGTGCCTGGAGTTAAGGCTTACGCATTTGCAGGAACTCCTGCAGACTGTGTCAGAGCTTCTTTCCTTGGACTTTTTAAAGATGGTGAGAAACCGGATCTTGTACTTTCCGGTGTTAATAAGGGAGCAAACTGCGGATTTGATATTCAGTATTCAGCAACAGTTGGTGCTGCCATGGAAGCGCTTCTTTATGAAGTTCCGGCAATCTGCTTTTCACAAAACTATTTTCATGATGCGCTTGAGTGCCATGAAGATGTAATGCACGAGCATATTGAAGAGGTTCTTAGAGAGTTAATAGCAAAGCCTCTTGAAAAGGGACTTGCATGGAATGTTAACTTCCCTTCATGCACATTAAATGAATACAAGGGTATCCTGTATGACAGATTCCCTGCTCAGAGAGCTTTCTGGGATGACCATTATGTGGTGGAAGAGGGAATGGATACAGATACCGAGAAAGAAGTTGCACTTAAAACTGTCCCTGTTGAAAAGGCAGAAGAGGGCAGCGACATGCAGGCTGTAATTGAGGGATATATCTCGATCGGAACTATTAGAAATACAGTGCTCAGATAATTTGGCATGTAAATCAAGATATATCAATTATATAAATATAAGCCTTATAAATGAAAATTAAAAAACTGATCAATTCTTTTGATATAGTTTTTCAAAAACTTAATACAAATAAGTATTGATGAAAAATCACCAAAAAAGTTGCATATTATTGTATATGTAACTTTTTTTATTGGTGCTATAATTAATGAGATTGCTGATGGTCAGCAATTTGGGGGAAGGAGTTCTTTTTTTCCTGACAAAATCCAATGACTAAATTTTAAGAAAGGTGGTATTACTATGGCACTCGTTACATCAACCGAAATGTTCAAGAAGGCTTATAATGGCGGTTACGCTATTGGTGCTTTCAATATCAACAACATGGAAATTGTTCAGGCAATCACTGATGCAGCTGCAGAGCTTAAGAGCCCTGTTATCCTTCAGGCTTCACAGGGAGCTAGAAAGTATGCTAACTCTGTTTATCTTGTAAAGCTTGTAGAGGCAGCTACTGAGATTCATCCGGAAGTTCCTATGGTACTTCATCTTGATCATGGTGCAGATTTTGCAACATGTAAGGATTGTATTGATAATGGTTTCACATCTGTTATGATCGACTATTCAAGCCATTCATTCGAAGAGAATATTGAAGAGTCAAGAAAAGTTGCTGAGTATGCTCATGAGCATGGCGTAGTAGTTGAAGCTGAGCTTGGTACTCTTGCTGGTATCGAAGATGCTGTATCAGTAGATGCTGATAAGGCTATGTTCACAGATCCTGATCAGGTTGAAGAGTTCGTTAATAAGACAGGCGTTGATTCACTTGCTATCGCTATCGGAACAAGCCATGGTGCATACAAGTTCAAACCTGGAACAAATCCTAAGCTTCGTCTTGATATCCTTGCTGAGGTATCAAGAAGACTTCCCGGATTCCCTATCGTTCTTCACGGATCAAGCTCTGTTCCTCAGGAATATGTTAAGATCATCAACGAGCACGGCGGCAAGTTAAAAGATGCTATCGGTGTTCCGGAAGATCAGCTTCGTGAAGCTGCAAGAGGCGCTGTCTGCAAGATCAACATCGACTCTGACCTTCGTCTTGGTATGACAGCAGGTATCAGAGAGCACTTCGTTGCAAGCCCTGATCACTTCGATCCTCGTCAGTACATCGGTGATGGCCGTAAGTATGTAAAAGATATAGTTGCTCACAAGATCAAGAATGTTCTTGGTTCAGAGAATACAATCTAAACAATATAAATAAAAAGGGCATCGCTTTGGCGATGCCCTTTGTTTGCTTAAATCAAAATTGCTTAGTATCAGAATGGCTTCCAAACAAACCATACGAACAGGTATCCGGTGATAACTGCTGTAAGTGTGAATGGGATACCGATCTTGAAGAAGTCTCTGAACTTAACTTCATAACCTTCTTTTCTAAGCATACCTACGCCTGCAATGTTGGCAGAAGCTCCGATTGGAGTGATGTTACCGCCAAGGGTTGCTCCAATGAGGAGACCGAAATACAGGAAGTTAGCATCTATATTAAGTGTTGCTGCAACAGAGCCCAGGATAGGGAGCATAGTTGCAACGTAAGGTATGTTGTCTATGAAAGCAGAGATAAGAACAGAACCCCATACTACAATTGAATATAAAATGAATACATTGCTGCTACCTGCCTTGGAGATCATAGTTGCAAGATCATCTATGACACCAACATTGGTGATACCTGCTATTACGCAGAACAGACCTGTAAGAAGGAGCATTGTATCCCAGTCCATAGCCTTAAGTGAGTGCCACATTCCATCTGTGCTCTTCTGCTTGGCAATCTCCCATACTACAGTGAGGACGCCGCATACAAGACAGATGATACCATTAGTTGTCTCAGGCTTCATCTCTTCAGGAATGAAGGATGCGATGATAAGAAGTACCACATGTCCCAGCATTGTGATAGTTGGAACATAGTCAGTTACAACTGTATGCTCTGTTGATGTAACAGGCTCTTTGTCCTTGTGGAAGAGGATCATCATGATCGGAACAGTAAGAAGAGCACCAAGCTCTACAGCAAAGAAGATACCGGCTCTTCCATGGAATACGAAGAAGTCATTGAAGTTCATGCCGGCAGCGCCTGCAAGCATGATAGATGTAGTATCACCAACAAGTGTTGCAGCGCCCTGAAGGTTTGAGGATACTGCGATACAGATGATCATGGATACAGGAGATATGTTTAGCTTCTTACAGATAGCAAGTCCAACAGGAGCTACCATAAGTACTGTAGCTACGTTGTCGATGAAAGCTGAGATGATACCTGAGAAAAGTGACATGAGAATTGTAACCCACAATACGTTGGGTGCGAGTCTAAGCAGCCACTCAGCAATAACATTGGGCATCTTGGATTCGATGAAATAGTCTACGATGACCATGGTTCCTACCAGCATCATAAGTATGTTCCAGTCGATCGCGCTTGGAACCTCTGCAAGCGGAAGGATTGCTTCACCGCCTACTCCGAGAACGGTAAGGATTACATAGATTGCTGCTGTTGAAAGAGCAACTACTGCTCTTCTTTTTGGCAAAAGCACCATGAGTACATACATCAGTACAAATAGCGCGATCGCGATTGTTTTGGATGTTAACATTTTTTCACCTCTGGTTTGAGTTTTGGCAAAATAAAAAGACCTTGCCATGTGGTTGTCCGCTTATGCGGAAAGCAAATGACAATATAGGTTCTTTACATGTGTCATTTACTACAGTTACATGGTAAAAGTCTTGCTTTATGGATATCAGCAGAATGTATCATGTTAGCGCCCAGATCAGCCTGTATAAGCCAGGTGATCAAAGCACTGCTTAGTCTGCTGCAGTATATCCGGACCCGAATGACCTTTGGCGGCCATTGTGCTGACGAATACCGGAAATCTATGTACCTTGCCTGTACATAGATCAGCTACTCCCTTTTACTTCTTTATATAATATAGATATATTGGTTAATCGTCAAGAAGTGAAGCATCATTCAATAAATAGAAACAATTAAAAAATTTAAGCTAAATATAATTGAAAAGTAGTTTAGATTATCTTAAAATTAAACTTGGACTTAAGCTTATTTAGCTTGTAACAGGAAACGAAGATAAAAGAGGTGATTTTGTATGCATAACGAACTTACCAGAAAAGATATAGAAGATATGCAGGCGGAGATAGAAAACCGCAAGATCAATATCAGAAAAGAACTTTTGGAAGACGTTAAGGAAGCAAGAGCTCAGGGCGATCTTTCTGAGAACTTTGAATACTATGCCGCAAAAAGAGCTAAAAATCAGAACGAGAGCCGTATCCGTTTCCTCGAAAGGATGATCAAGACAGCCAAGATCATAGATGATGATTCAAGTGATGATCAGGTTGGTATGAATAAGACTGTAACTGTCTATGTCGAGGAAGATGACATAGAAGAAGTATATAAGATAGTTACAACTATAAGAGCGGATTCCCTCAAAGGAACTATAAGTGTTGAATCTCCCCTTGGTAAGGCCCTTATGGGTCATAAGGTTGGAGACCGCGTCAACATAGTCATTAACAAAGATTATAATTATGACGTTATTATCAGAAAGATCGAGAATACAGATCTTTCAGAAGACGATACGATAAGAGAATTCTGATCTAATCATAATAAGGCAGAATATATACAGCTTAAAGGAGGCAAAATGTTCTTTTTACAAGAAGGAAATGTACTAATCGGAAAAAGAGAGGGTGAGACCCTTAGAATTGAGCCATGGGGACAGAATGCTCTTCGTGTTCGCTCAACAATGTATCCGGAGTTCACAGGTAATGACTGGGGACTTGAAGAAGAGATAGATCACGGCACAGCACAGATTGAAACAGCTGAAGGCCATGCCAAGATCACAAACGGCAATATCAGCGCTGATATCAATAATTCAGGCGTTATCACTTTTTATAAAAACGGCGTAAAGATACTTCAGGAGTATTATCACAACTACGATCCTTCTGTAACCAAGGAGAGTATCTGCCTTAAGCTTGTAGCAAGAAACTTTAAGCCAATAGTAGGCGGAGACTATAAGCTTACAATGCGATTTGAGCCCAATGACGATGAGAAGATCTTTGGAATGGGCTGCTATCAGCAAAAGTACATGGATCTTAAGGGATGCGTTCTTGAGCTTGCACAGCGTAATTCTCAGACATCTATTCCTTTTGCTCTTTCAAGCAAGGGCTTTGGATTCTTGTGGAATAACCCGGCAGTAGGTAAAGCTTCTTTTGGTAAGAACTATACAGAGTTTGAAGCTTATGCTACAAAAGAACTTGATTACTGGATCGTAGCTGAGGACACACCGGCTAAGATCGTAGAAAGATACACAGAAGTTACAGGTAGAGCCCCTGTCATCAGAAATGATGTATTTGGTCTCTGGCAGTCAAGACTTCGTTACAGAACACAGGAAGAAGTTTTGTCTGTAGCAAGAAAATACAAAGAACTCGGCATCAAGCTTGATGTTATCGTAATAGACTTTTTCCATTGGACAAGGCAGGGTGACTGGCAGTTCGATCCTGAGTACTGGCCTGATCCAAAGTCAATGATAGATGAGCTTCACGCTGGCGGCACAAAGGTAATCGTATCTGTATGGCCTTCAGTTGATAAGAAGTCTATTCATTTTAATGAGATGTGGGATAAGGGATATCTTATCCGTACAGAGCATGGTTCAAACCAGACTTACGACTATCAGGGAGACTGCGTAGAGATAGATTGTACTAACCCTGAGGCTCGTCAGTATATCTGGGATATCTGCAAGAAGAACTACTATGACTACGGCATTGATATGTTCTGGCTTGATAATGCTGAGCCTGACTTTGGCGTATATGACTTTGACAACTACCGTTACCGCATGGGAACAGCTCTTTCCTGCAGCAATATCTATCCTAAGCTTTATGCGAAAGCATTCTTCGATGGTCAGAAGGCTGATGGCAACGACAAGATCTTTTCACTTATAAGATGTGGTTGGGTTGGATCTCAGAAATACGGAACACTTCTGTGGAACGGTGACATCCAGTCAACATTAGGTCCGAAACTTCTGGAAGAATGCATGACTCTTAACGGCTGCAAAACGGGTCAAGCAAAAATCACCGGGGGATATAACCTTCCTGCGAAATTCGTAATACATACAGTCGGCCCGATTTATTTTGAGCACACCCCGGCTGAGGCAGAGCAGCTTCTGGCATCATGCTATAAGAATTCACTGTCGGTGGCCAAAGAAAACAATCTCAGGACGATCGCATTTCCATTGATTTCTGCCGGCGTTTACGGATATCCGCAGAGGGAAGCCATCAAAGTCGCGGTTCAGAACATGAAATTATATCAGGAAGATTTTGACTCAATGACACTGGTTTTGTTCGGAGAAAAAGAGTTCAATTTTGCAAAGGCTGATTTTCCGGAGTTTTGCGAAGCTTGAGTTTAAATCCGGCAGGCTAAACAAAGCAAAGCCGGCAGGCTAAACAACGAAGCCGCCGCACTAAACAATAAATCCGTCCTCCACGCCAGCAAATCACAAAGCGTAATTCATCCCAGCAGTCGAGAAAACATGGGTAATTGCGGCGGCAAGAGCATCGGCAGCATGGTCAGGCTTTGGCTCCACCTCAAGATTCAATAAAATCTTGACGTACTGCTCAACAGTTTTCTTGTCGGCGGTCTTAGTTCCAGTTACGGCATATTTTATCTGGGTCGGGCGGTACATGCACAGCGGAATCACGTTCTGGGCAAGGCACATAGTAACTACGCCTTTTGCTTCGGCAGCTCCCATCGCGCTCGACGCATTGCGGGCAAAATAAAGCTCCTCCATGGCAGCCTGCTGCGGCTTGAACTCCATCAGAACGCCCAGAAGACGGTTATAGATTGCAAGGAGCCTGTTTCCGTGCTCCTCATCACTCGGAGTCTCTATAACTCCGTAACTTACGAGACGAATGTCATTTCCAACAGCATCGACTATGCCGAATCCGGTATGGGCAAGCCCCGGGTCGATACCGATTACGCGCCGCTTCTGCATCTTTTTAGAATATTTGCATATAAAAAAATTGCCCCACATGGATGTGGGGTTTAAGCCAGAGAGAATTTTCCTTTAGAAAAATTCTCTCTGGAAGCAAAAAATTACCGTATGTAATTTTGCTCCTTATGCCTCTGGGTCGAAGTCATCAGGATATTCAACTGTAGTGTAAACGTTCTGAACGTCATCATCCTCTTCGAGTTTGTCGATGAGTTTCTGAACTTTTGCTGCTGTGTCCTTGTCGACTGCTGTGTAAGCCTGTGGAACCA
>CAMVNV010000048.1 GCA_947168935.1 uncultured Butyrivibrio sp.
CAACCTTTCTGAGAACTATGTAGGATATTCTACAAAGTTTGGTGATCATGCAGGAGACTTCAGTATTCTTCACGCTTTTACAGTAAGAGAAGTCATCGAGATGGGACTTATCCTGTGCAAAGAGTTTGGAATTCCTGAAACTCTTATCAGAAAGGCTCCATCTGACGGCCTTTGCGGCAAGACAGATGAAGACAACCTTGGATTTACCTATGCTCAGCTTGACGCATACATTCTTGATAGCGAAACTCCTGATGAGGAGATACTTAATAAGATTCAGCGCAAGTACAGATCTAATCTTCATAAACTTACCCAGATGCCTCATCCATATCCTGAAAGAGCTGAGGCAGCAGTTTTTGACAGGTAATAAAAAGATTTGAAATAGATTTATTTAGTGAAAGGATGCACATGATACAGGAGATACATATTGACACTCTGGAGGAACTTCTTCCTCTTTTGACAGAGCAAAAGTACAGAGAAGATATCGACAGGAACAGAAGCCCCTACGTTTATAGAGGCATGTCTGACTCATCATTCAAGATGTATACAAGCCTTAGCAGAAACTGCAAGGGAAGGCAGAAGCAGCTTGAGCCCGCTATACTTGAGAATTTTGCCAAGTATGCCATCAACGATGAGCCTGAAATCGGCCATTCTGTATGGAGGCAGATGATCCTGGGTCAGCACTACGGCCTTCCAACAAGGCTTCTTGACTGGACTCAGTCTGCACTCGTAGGCCTTAACTTTGCCATGACAGAAGAGAATCTCGAAGATATGGACAAGCATGACTGCATGGTCTGGCGTATCAACATGTCTGAGATGATAGATCTTTTGCCAGAGTCATATAAAAAGGCTGTCAGGAAAAAGAACTCCATGATTTTTACAGTCGATATGTTAAAAGAGCTCACAGGTAACAGCTTAAAGCAGTACGATCAGGACATGGGCAACAGCGCCATGGTTATCTTTGAGCCACCGTCACTTAACCAAAGGATCATCAATCAGCATTCCTTCTTTACTGCGGTGCCCACAGGAATAGAAGATATTGAGCAGTTCCTTGCTGATAACACAAGCGATACTGTCAAGTACGTGATCGACAAGAAGCTCCGCTGGAGAGTCAGGGATATGCTGGACCAGCTCAATATGAGTGAAAGAATCGTCTACCCGGGTCTTGAGGGTGTATCAAAGTGGATCGCAAGGCACTATTACGTTAAATAATAGCTTAAAATGCGGCTAAAACAGGGCCTTGTTGAGAATCTTTTTTGATAATCTTCAGTTTAGACTTTTTTAAGCTTATCATTATTGACTATGGCTAACATGAGGAATAAAATTGGGTTGTTGCAAAAGATTTGCAACAACTCAAAATCGTATAATATTAGTCAGAAAGAAGGTTAAATATATCATGACAAAGGTAGATATTATTTCAGGTTTCCTTGGTGCCGGTAAGACTACTCTTATTAAGAAGCTTCTTGCAGAGGCACTTTCAGGTACTAAGACAGTTCTTATTGAGAATGAATTTGGTGAAGTTGGCGTAGATGGCGGTTTCCTTCAGCAGGCTGGCATCGAGATCCGCGAGATGAACGCAGGATGCATCTGCTGCTCACTTGTTGGTGATTTCGATACAAACCTCACTGAGATCATGAACAAATACGCTCCAGAGCGCATCATCATTGAGCCATCAGGTGTTGGTAAGCTTTCTGATGTAGCAGAGGCTATCAAGAATGTAACTGAGAAGTTCCCTGATATGATGCTCAACAGCGCAGTAACAGTAGTTGATGTTACTAAGGCTAAAGTTTATCTCAAGAACTTTGGTGAGTTCTTCTCTAATCAGATCGAGAGCGCAGGCACAATCATACTTACACGTACAGATAAGGCTGATGATGCCAAGATCGAAGCCGTTGTAGAGCTTATCCGCACTCTTAATAAGAAGGCTACTATCATCACAACTCCTCTTGCTGAGCTTGACGGCAAGGAGATCCTTGACACATTCGAGGGTAACCATGATCTGGAAAAAGAGCTCCTTGAAGAGATGATGAGAGAGCACGATCACGACGATGATGAAGATGAGCACGAGCATCACCACCATCACCACGATGATGACGATGAAGATGAGCATGAGCATCATCACCACCATCACGATGATGACGATGATGAAGATGAGCACGAGCATCATCACCACGATGACGACGATGATGAAGATGAGCACGAGCATCACCACCATCATCACGATGATGACGATGATGATGAAGATGAGCACGAGCATCACCACCATCATCACCACGACGATGATGACGATGAGGATGAGCATGAACACCATCATCACCACCATGATCACGATGACGAAGACGAGCATGAACATCATCACCATCACCACAATCATGACAACGAGCCTGATGAAGAGGGCGTTGTAGTTCATCACAGCGATGCACACCACCATCATCACCACCACCATCACCATGGCGGCCACGATGCTGACGAAGTATTCCAGAGCTGGGCTCTTGAAACACCTGTTAAGTATTCAAAGGCTGACATCGAGATGATGCTTTCTAAGCTTGATGATGCTGATAAATACGGCGTAGTTCTTCGTTCTAAAGGTATGGTTGAAGATGCTGACGGTAAGTGGATCGAGTTCGACTACGTTCCGGATGAGACACAGATCCGTGAAGGACATGCCGATGTTACAGGTAAGATCGTAGTTATCGGTTCAGGTCTTAAGGAAGACGAACTTGAGAACTTATTCAGAAGAAGGAGTTAAAATATCAAAGATATTTTAACTCTGGAGATAATCTTCGATCATCTCCGGTGACCGTATAAAAGAAATATATAGAGCGAGGTAAATCGCGTGTTTGGTTTGAAAGGGAAAGTTACAATGAAACCCGTATATATTATCAATGGATTTTTGGATAGCGGTAAGACAGATTTCTTCCGTTATACAATCGCACAGCCCTACTTCCGCAGTAATGGTCTTACACTCATTATCGTATGCGAAGAGGGTGAGAACGACTACGAGGAGAAGCTCCTTAAGTCAACTAACTCAGTTAAAGTTGTAGTAGAAGACGAAGAGGACTTTACTGTAGCTAAGCTTCAGAGCTTTGAGAACAAGTATAATCCTGAGCGTGTCCTTATCGAGTTCAACGGAATGTGGGATCCAAGAGCTATCCATCTTCCTAAGAACTGGAATGTTGAGCAGCAGATCACAATGATCAACTGCAAGACTTTCGAAATGTACTACACTAACATGAAGTCCATGCTTGTAGAGCAGATCAGAAAGAGCGATATGATCCTCTTTAACAGATGTGATGGTCTTAATGAAAAGCTTCCTGCTTTCAAGAGAAATGTTAAGGCTGTTAACCAGCAGTGTGAGATCATATTCGAAGACAGAAACGGCGAAGTTGACGTAACACTTGATGAGGACCTTCCATTTGACCTTAAGGCAGATCCTATCGAGCTTAACAACTATGGCTATGGTATGTTCTACCTTGATGCACTTGAGCATGCTGACCGTTATAAGGGCAAGAAGGTTAAGTTCAAAGCCCTTGTAGCTAAGCCGAAGGGACTTGCAGCTGGAAGATTTGTACCAGGTCGTCTTTCCATGAACTGCTGTGCACAGGATATGCAGTTCCTCGGATTTGCCTGCGATTATGACAAGGCAGATGAACTCAAGGAAAAAGACTGGGTAGAAGTAACAGCAGAAGTTGGCAAGGAATTCGTTAAGGAATACAATGGTGAAGGACCTGTTCTTAGAGCTGTATCTGTAGTTCCAACAACAGAGCCTAAGAATCCTGTAGTAGACTTCACACAGCCTATTTTATCCGATTAAGGCGCACAGAAATACATCCATGTATTTGAAATATTACATATATTGATACGAATAATCCAATATAAAAGATATATTCATAAATAATTCAGGCAAATTGCGGCTTGCCTGAATTATTTTTTTAAACTTTTTTGTAACAATTATCGTCTGCAGTAATGACATAGGGGCGTGTTTGATGTAAAATAATAATCTGTGGTATTTTTGATACTATTGCAAGGTACTAGCTCTAATAAAGAGCATTTTCTTTGTATATTATCATAATGAAAAAAGTGAAAGTGAGGGAGAAAAATGGCTTTATTTGCCTCTAATAATTCTAAAGAGAAGTCCGGTGGTGGCATCCTCGGGGCTTTTTCAGCAGATGTCATTAAGTGGGAGCCTGCGACAGAGCAGGAAGCATCTATCGTAGTTCACAAGCATGAATATGAAGATTTCCCTAATGGCTCATACTTAATCGTAGCACCATCCCAGATGGCATTATTTGTAAATAACTTAAATGCAGGAAGTTCTACAGATGCAAGTCTTGACGGTAAGTCTCAGGTGGCTGTATTTGAAGGCCCTTGCAAGATCAAGCTTGATACAGGTGATAGCAGATTTGCACCATTCCGTAACATGACACACGCTTTAACAGGCGGTGAATCTGCATTCCATTCTACAGTTTATTTCATCAATACAACATATATGAACGAACTTGGATGGGGAACACAGCAGCCTATCAATGTTGTTGACCCTGAAGAGGAAGTTAATATCCATGTTAGAGCTCAGGGTATGTTCGGTGTTCATATTGAGCATGAGGATACAACAGTATCTGTAGTTAATGCCAATAAGTTTATCCGTAAGGTAGTTGGAACACAGGCAGACTACACACGTGATGAGCTCATCAGATTCATGCGTGCCAAGATACTTGAGTACGTTCCGGATCTTCTTGCCAATGCCATTATCCGCGAGAACATCGGAATCCTCAAGATCAGCGCATATCTTAGAGATTTCTCAGACAAGATCTATAAAGAACTTATCCCTCATTTTGATGAGTTTGGTCTTACTCTTGATAACTTCTCATTCCATAGCATCAATGCTCCGGATGAGGACCTTCGTCTTGTTAACGACATGAAGATCAAGAGAAAGCAGATGCAGCTTGAAGCTCAGGGCAATGCTACTCAGATGGATATCGAGTCTGAAGCAATTGCAAGAAAGCGTCAGCGTGAAGGCTATACATACCAGCAGGAGCAGGCATTTGGCGTTATGGGAGCTGCTGCTTCCAACGAAGGCACTGCAGGCTCAGTTATGGGCGCTGGAATGGGCCTTGGAATGGGCTTTGGCGTTGGCGGTGTCATGAACCAGGGTATGAGCAACATTGCTCAGGGTTCCATGGGCGCTGTTAATATGCAGGCACCATCACAGGCTCCGGCAGCAGAAGCAGAAGTTAAGTGTCCTAAGTGCGGCGGAAGTAATCCTGCCAAGGCTAAGTTCTGTCTTAACTGTGGTGAAAAGATGGAGCAGCCATCTGCAGGCGTATGTCCTGGATGCGGCGAGCCTATAGTTCCTGGCGCTAAGTTCTGCTTAAACTGCGGATGCAAGCTTGGAGCAAATGTATGTCCAAACTGCGGTAAAGAGATAGTTCCTGGATCAAAATTCTGCCTTGAATGCGGAACACCATTGACTTGAATAAAGGAGAACTCCATATGAAAGGTAATAAAATTTGTTCATTAGTCCTTACAGTTTTTGCAGCTTTATGGACTTTATCAATACTTATTTTTACAGATTTTGAGGATGCAGGATTTTATTTCTGGGGCGGCCTTTGCTTTGGGCTTATTGCAATAGTTCTTGGCGCTGTAGTTAACCTTTTCATCAGCTCAAGAGCTAACAGAAATACAACAGAGATAGAGATGCTTCCTATCTACGTTACAGGTGTATACGTTATTGTTAGCGTTGTATTCAATGCGATCTTCGTATACTTAAAAGATGGTGAATATAATATCGCTATACCTGTATTCAACGTAGTAGTAATGGTTGCTTACCTTGTTATCATCTTCAGCCTTGGACAGTACGCTGACAGAGTTGTTGCTACAGGGAACGCTGTTGGAGCCAAGACTTCCAAGTACGGCGCTATTACAACCAAGATGGCTCAGCTCCTTGGAATGTGCAAAGATCCTGATGTGAGAAAAAAAGTTCTTGACCTTAAGCAGAAGGTTGATTATAGCAATAACCTTTCTCAGGACGTATCAGTCTATGAGGAAGAAGATTTCTACAATGTTATTACAAATATAGAGAGTATGCTTGTTGACGGTTCTTCCAAGGAAGATATCTTGTCACTCCTTGACGAAGCAGATAATATCTGGAAGATAAGAAACAGCAAACTATCCACTATGTCATGAATGGAGGCTTTTCACGGTGGAAAATGAAATTTTGCAGTGTCGTGGATGCGGCAGCTCAAATGTAACATTCAATCCCAAGATGCGTCTTCTGACCTGTAACCAGTGCGGAAGAGAAGAGTTCTACAGCAGAGCAACACTTAATGCCAACGGCAAGGTTGTTCTTGCAAGAAAGAATGCAGTCAATTTCTTCGTAGAAGGTAAATATGAAGAAGCTAAGCACTATGCAATGGACGTACTCAATATTTCCATGGATAACGTACCAGCTCTTTTCATAATCGCATTTTATGATGAATATGTAGACAAGATGAATGACAGCATCCGCCTCTTCTTTAGTCAGGTTGAAGACGTGGCAGTAGAGTACGAAGAGCTTCAGGACATGAAACTTCTCATCAAGTCATCAGTAAGAAGGCTGTCAACATTTGAGGAAAAGATAATAGAGTTTTTTGCCAAGAACATGCAGGCTGAAGAAGACAAGAAGGAGCTGTGTGAACTCTTTGATGCGATCTGTCCTTATTTTATCGCAAGAAGAACATCATCAAACTTCCTTACTGAAAGCCTTAAGGAGATGTACAAAGAACTCGCAGGATATTGTGGCATACCAAAAACATGTTTTGCCCTGCTTAAATCTATTGAGACCAATCCTGATTCACCTTACGTGAATAATTCATTTTTTCTGCAGTCCAGATCCAAGTATTTCTTGGACAACTACATAGTACCAGTCGGGGAGGTACTTCATGCTATGCCTGACAATGAATTTAAGGATAAATTCGTTGGTGCATACAATAATAAATTTAATAAATTTAAAGTTGATGCAGGGATATAAGGCGATAAAAATTCTATAGTACTAAAATGGAGGAGTAAAAATGGCTAACACAACATCAACAATTGGAATTGATCTTGATACCACAAGTACGATCAAAAATATAAATTTGGTCACATCTGAGCTCAAGAGCTCAGTAGAAGAGATGGGTGCCAAGATTGAATCAACGAATGAATCCCTTCAGGCTTTGAGAAAAGAGTTTGAGGCTTTCAGAATAAATCAGACCAAATCTAACGCACTTAACAGAGCAACTAATGAGCTTGTAAGAGTTCGTCAGGAGCTCGAACAGAAGTTCAGCAACTATTCAGTAGTAAGAGACACAATGCTTGGTGTACTCCAGGCTACAGACCTTGCACTTGTTAAGAAAGACACTATCTCAAGAGTATCAGAAGAGCTCATGTTATCAACACCTGAGTACTGGCTTGCACCTTGCCTTGTAGCTGTAGCTGCATGGATTGGCAACGACAGAGAGCTTGCAGAAAGAGCTATCAAGGAAGCAGTTAAGAGAAACGAGACTAAAACAGCCCTTACAATGGCCCTTATCTGCAGAAGAAACCAGAAGCAGGCTACATGCTATGAGTGGCTCTCAGTATACTTCGCACACCAGGATGCATCCAACTTCTCAGAAGATACACTTATGTACATTGACGCATATGCAAATGGAATCTTCGGTGAAGATGAAAAGCACATCTGCGATGACTACATCAATAAGTGGATGAGAGAAGTTCGCGGCAGCAGCAGTAACATCGATGAAGAGCAGGCTAAGCTCTGGTCAGAGTACTGCCTTGGTTTCTCACATGATACAAGCGAGCAGTTCCCTGAACTTAAGGAAAGCGTTGAAGAGTACGAAAGAATTGACGCATATATCCGTCGTATCAATTCCGCAGAAGCTATCGCAAGCAATTTTAATAGCATTCAGAACGCACCTGTAGATTCTGACTCTCTCAAGACTGCTATTGATAAGCGTCTCATCGGCCTTATCGGCAGATATGATAACAAGGAAGATGCTCTGAGAAAAGAGGAGCACTACTATGAACTTGTTAAGTACTTCGATGGTAACGAAGAAAAGGCAAGAGAGCAGAGAGACCTTGAAGAGCGCATCAGAAGAGAGCAGATGCTCAACCTCGTTCAACAGCTCACTAAGACAGTTATCTCTGATAAGCCGGTAATGCCTTCCATGAAGAAGACAGCTGTAGCATATCTTACAGACTACATCAAGAATGGCTACAAGACCTATATCACAGAGAAAAAAGCTGATTTCCCAGAGCAAATAACAGTAAGCGTAGACGGATGGGAAGGAACAACTGCAAGCGGCAATGATCAGCCGAGACTTGTTGCTGAATATACTAACGAGATCAACACAAGACGTGAAAACGAGCTCAAGTCTGCAAATACGATCATGCCTAAGGTTAAGCTTGGACTTGGTCTTGCACTTGTTGTGGTTGGTGTTATCATGGCCCTTATCAAGACACCTGCATTTTCAATTGTTGCAATTGCCGGATTATATGCAATCGCTAAGGGATTCCAGGAAGAGAGAATGCTTAAGCAGAAGCTTGCTAATATCAACGCTAAGTTTGATGATCAGCTCAAGAATGGTAAGAACAAGATCGAAAACGCATGCGACCAGTGGAGCAAAGCTAAGATCGTTGTTGCAGACTTTGAGAATAAGCCGGTTGATATTTTCACAGCCTAATATTACTTGCATATAGGAGGATAATTGCCATTATGGATATCAATATGAATAGTGATTTCGATGAACTCGAGGCTATGTTTGGTTCAGCTGATGCTGACATCGAGAAGATGGAAAATGTAGTCCTTTCTAACAACTTAAAGGGATTTGCAAGCTGCTTCCCAGAGTGGGACCTTCATCCACCAGTTGACAGATAAGATGGAATAATTGCACGATAGGTACACTAAGCCCTGCTTTGGCTACATGCCAGGTGGGGCTTTTTCATTTGCTTACAGGAGGCTAATATGCCTACGATTGACGAGGAAAGAAGACGTTGATATAATGAAGTAAGAAAATCTTACTTTTTACGAAAGGAATGATTATGGAAAAAGTTATTACTGAAGTAACATCTGTTTCATCTAAAGGGCAGGTGGTTCTTCCTAAAACAGTTAGAGAAGCTCTTTCTTTGTATGTAGGCAGTAAACTCATTGTTTTTACTGATGGTGAGAATATTTTGCTCAAACCAATAACTACTCCATCATTAGATGAGTTTGAATCGCTGATGGAGAAATCCCAAAAGTGGGCCAAGGAAGTTGGGATGACTGAGAATGATATTGATGATGCAATTAGTGCGGTCAGGAAAAGGGGAAAAAGCTGATGCGATGAATAATCATAATTAAGTATATTTTAGAGATTTCTTGGTTAGAAATAGTTTTACTGTCGATAACTTTTGAAGGAGAGTTTGTTAATGAAAAAGAGAATAATAGCGTCTCTGTTCTCAATAACATTTGTAATAACAGCGTGCGGCGCAGCTGAAGGTAGTGCCGTCTCGGGAGATGGCGTAACTGCAAATACAGCGGATTCTGCCAGCTTTGATACTTCAGGCAATGACTCCGCTTCTGGTGCAGACTCATCTACTGATAGAGCTTCTGCTGACCTAACAACTGAAGATATCGATTCTAACGCCTTGGCGAATACAGAAGAGCCCGTAGATGATTCTTTTTCCTATACATTGTGCTTCGCAGGTGATATCAACTTCGATGATACCTGGTCTAACATGGTCTATTATCACAACAATGGCGATAATATCTACAATTGCATTGATGAGGATTTCATCAATGAGATGAATGCAGCGGATATCATGTGGATCAATAATGAATTCACTTATTCTGATGGCGGCTCTCCAATGCCTGGCAAGGCCTATACTTTCAGGGCCAATCCTCAGAACGTATATATACTGAACCAGCTTGGTGTTGATATCGTTGGTCTTGCTAATAACCATGTATTTGATTACGGCGAAGAGGCTTTTCTTGATACGCTTGATACTCTTGAAGCTGACGGGATCCCCTATGTTGGCGCCGGAAGGAATATAGAAGAGGCCATGAGCCCTGTGTACATGCAGCTTGGAGACCTGACAATAGCTTATGTTGCAGCATCCCGCGCTGAGAAGAACAAGATGACACCTGAGGCTACAGAGTCAAGCCCTGGAATCCTTCGCTGTTATGATACTGAGAAGTTCGTGGCAGAGATCAAAGCGGCCAGCGAGAATGCAGATTTTGTAATCGCGCTTCCTCACTGGGGAACAGAGTATTCGACCACTCTTGAAAAGGCCCAGACATCAACAGCCCGTGAGTATATAGATGCAGGCGCTGATGTGATAATCGGAGCGCATTCCCACTGCCTGCAGGGAATGGAGTACTATAACGGAGCTTTAATAGCGTATTCTCTTGGCAATTACTGGTTCAACGAGAAGACACTTGATACGATGCTTCTAGAAGTTGAGATATCCGGTACAGGAAGTACCATTGAGAGCGTAGAAGTGCAGATGATCCCCGGAACTCAGTCTGGATGGGTTACAACAGCAGCTGATACTCCTGAGGAAAAAGAGCGTATCTATTCCTATATGGAATCGATCTCAATAGATGTAGAAGTAGATGAAAACGGATATGTTCATCCGGCGTCATAAAACGTATAAATGACTGCCAAAAAAACTGGTCTTAGATAGCAGTCAGATAACCATAAAAATCTCATAAAATCTTGTAGTTATCAGCTTTACAAGCAAGTAGTATGGTGGTATATTGTATGTAGTAATGGAAACTACATGTGAAAGTAATTAAAAACTTTTACGTTTCGATCATTAAATATACTATTTGGTGCGACGATTGGTAATCGCAGAAGGGAGCTGCACATGACTACAAAGGATTTGAAGGAGTTTTTTAAGGAGCATCTTGTACCCAAGAAGCTTTATAAGATAGGGGGAGAACACAAGAACCGCATTTGCCTTGAACAGGTATCCGATGGATGGGATGTATTCTTCAAGGACAAGAAGCAGAAGATAGGTCTCATGCATTTCGGTGATGAGAAGTCTGCATGCGATGTTATGATGAATGAGATCCGTAAGCTTATGGAATCCGTATATGGAATCACATGGGCTAAGACAGTATAATTGCTGGAAGCTAAGAATTTAATAAGACTATAACAAACTCCCTACGGGAAAGTCATTGAAACAAAGGTGGCATTTCCTGTAGGGAGTTTTTGTTGTTCAAAAATAGATGGCTATTTGGAAAAATTACAAGTTAATATAGCTATGTCTGATGGCTGAATAGCATGAAATACTGTGAAATGATGGTCCGATATTTTTAGTGATATATACTAAAAATATAAAAAACATCAATATAATATATACAAACATATATTCTGTAAGTTATACTGTGAATGTACGATATTACGATAATTGAAACAATATTAATAAGTTGATTATTTGGTTAGTCAAAGGGGGATTTATATCAATGAGATTTAGCAGCTACAACATACTGTCACCCAAAATGAGTACAGGAGATCATGTTCTTCTAAATGGACTAAAAGGAACACTGGATATTATAGATGAAGAAGCCTACGATCTTATGATGGCTCATGGAGATGATGAGGAACTTCCGGATGAGGTTTTGGATCTTTTCGCTGAATTTAAAGATGATTATTTGAAAAGGGGATATCTTACTTACTTGTGTAGCGACGATGAAGTGATTAAGGCCAGAGAACAAGCTTTAGATATGCAAAAAAAGGGAAATGATAATAAATGGTCAATAGTTCTAGTCCCTAACCTTGGATGTAATTACAGATGTACATACTGCTTTGAAAAGAGCGGAGTCTATCCTGAATGTACAATGAATAAAAAACAGGTAGATGTAATATTTGAAATTATAAAGGATAAGATTCGCGCTGGGGAGGAAATGACACTTTACGGTGGAGAACCGCTTGATAAGAAAAATAGGGAACTCATTGAGTATATTGTTAAGAAAGGTATTGAACTTAATACCACTTTTTTTGCTATTACAAATGGGCATGATCTTGATCATTATATGGATTTACTTGGAAGTGACAAAATTAGAACACTTCAGATTACAATAGATGGACCCAAAGAGATTCACAATTGCCGTAGAATACCCATTAGCGGGGAGTCGTCTTATGACAAGATTGTTTCGAATATTCAGACCGCTATTAATAATACCGATGTAAATGTGTTAGTAAGAATTAATATTGATACACGTAATTTACCCTATATGTTGGAGCTGTTGGCGGATTTGAAGGCAAGAGGAATACTGGACGATCCAAAAGTTGATGTTTCTGGTTGCTCTGTCATAGGTGAAGATAATATTTTAATAAATCATAATGACATTCGTAAATTAGAAAGAGATGTTGAAGAAAGGTATCCAGAGATTAATGGGGATTTTACAACTTATACACATACGAGTAAAGAAATGATTATGCCCGCATTGCTAGTTGGAAATCCTATAGAACGAAAAGCAATCCCATGTGGTGCAGCTGGAAGTATGAAAATATTTACACCGAGTGGTGATATTTATTCATGCTGGTCGGCTTTGGGCCATCCAGAACATGTTATTGGGGAATATGATACCGATGGGAATATAGTCTGGAATAAAGATGTAGTTGATATGTGGAGTAAAAAAACAGCAGCATATGATAAGAGATGTAATAGCTGTAAATATATGTTCCTGTGTTCCGGAGGGTGTCAAAGACCGAAGCTTCCGAATGAAGCTCATTCTAATGCTAATGAATGTGATTACTATCAAAACATGTTTAGCGAATATTTGGCTCGAGTTACAGATGAGTATCTAACTGAAATGACATAATTTCCTTAATATAGACATTTGTTAAGAGAAAGAGAGGGTTAATATGAAGAGCGAGAAAATTAACAGTGAAATAGGTCTTACGTCGCAAGAAAGAGAAGAGCTCTCCCAAGAATTGATCAAAGCAGGAATAGACAAAAAAGTAGTTGGTGAATTGTTGGGCGGAATAAAAGCTGAACCATGTCCATCATTAGTCTGTCACCATGCTTGTAATTATGGTCGTTGCCCTGAGTACCAAGTATTGGATAAAAAAGCTGTAGATAAGCTACATAAGATTATGAAAGAAAAAAATATAAATCCCAAGGCTTTGGGTAAAGTTGGTTCTAAGTTTGAGAAAAAATCATAAGCCGTAGTTTCTAGGCTAATAAAAGTTAATATGACTCTGATGTGAATGAATGTGATTACTATCAAAACATGTTTAGTGATTATTTAGCACAAGTTGCATATAAAGTATCTGACTGCAAGGAATGAATCTCCGTAATATAGGCACCTGTCAAGAGAAAGAGAGGGTTAATATGAAGAGTGAGAAACTTAACAGCGAGATAGGTCTTACGCTAGAGGAAAGAGAAGAGCTTTCCGAAGAATTGATCAAAGCAGGAATAGACAAAAAAGTTGTTGGTGAATTATTGGGCGGAACAAAAGCTGACCCATGTACAACAGATAATTGTTGCCATGCTGGTTCCCATGGCCCCGTTGGAGGATGCAACGTTAAATGTGAAAAGTATCGTGTGTTGGATAAAAAGGTTGTAGATAAGTTGCATAAGATTATGAAGGAAAAAAATATAAATCCCAAAGCTTTGGGAAGAGTTGGTTCTAAATTAGAGAAAAGAAAATAAAATGTAGATTTTGTCTGTTGATGGGAGATTGGTTCTTCTTTGCAGTTAGTTCTTTCTAGAATTAAATATAAGTAGATAATAATGAAAAGTAAAGCGAGAGAACCTTTATCTTCGCTTTACTTTTCTGATACTTTGTATATTGAAAGAGAGGATTGATATGAAAAGTGTACAGATGAACAAAGAAGTCTCTTTTACTCCAGAAGAAAGAGATGAGCTTGTAGAAGGTCTTATAAAAGCTGGAATTGACAAAAAAGATATCAGTAATATATTGGGTAAACGGTTTGAAGGCGGTAACTTTGGTCGAAAAGGCCGTGGTGAGGATTGTAGGCATAGATTTGACGGATGTGATTTATATGATACAAATTGTACGCAGGATTTTAGTGTTAACGCATCAGGAATAGATAAATTGTTACAGTTAATGAAGGAACATAATATCAGCCCTAAAGCATTAGGAAAAGCTGCAAAAAAGCTTACCAAATAATAAGTATATGCATGTTTTATATAATGTTCATTTTATTTTATGTGGCTATATTAGATAAAAAAGGAAAGCGAACTGACCCTCGCTTTCCTTTTTTATTTACGCTTTCTTAAACCTGGTCACAATCTGCTCTTTGAGACTTTCAGGAAGCATGCTTACAACCTTGCTTGCAACAAACAAGCTGATCACTCTGTCAACATAGTCAGTAATGAACTGTACGATAAAGCAGCTTACTGTAAGATTTAATCCGGATTTAGTAAGAAGCTGGACAATTATAGATGAACCTGAAGATGTGATTCCTCCGAAAAGGTGAGCAGTGATAAGTGCACTGATTATTGATGTAGGAAGTGTGATAAGCACTGCTGCAGGTATGATCATGAACTTCTTAGGTACACCTTTATAACATACAAGACCTGTTACGAAACCGAGGATGATTCCGACAGGGGCATAGTAAAGAGAGTATACGTCAATTGTCAGACCGAGGATGAGACCGCTCAAAAAGTTAGGGATCATTCCCCAGATAGGTCCAAGCAGGGCAGCAGTGATAACTGTTCCGATGCAGTCGAGATAGATAGGAAGCTTTAAGAGAAGCGCTATCTGGCCGCCTATGTAGTTAATAACGACTGCAAGTGCGATTATACTGATTTTGTAAGCATTGATCTTGGTTTTCATTTTGATTTTTCCTTTGCTATATATTTAGTATTGTTCTTCGTAACTTAATTATGGTGTGTAATCTATAGAACTATTTTGTAGTTTTATCCTTGGATATCATGTTCTATAGCTGCATCTGGCTCTGTTCCTGTAAGCCTTCCGATGAACATAGTCCAGAACTTCTTAACATCAACTTCATTCAGAACCACTGCATTAGCTTCTTTCCTATAGAAATTCATGCTGTCCACAACTGACTGGCCCTCGGATATACCAAGAGTTTCTATTTGGACAAAAGAGCTAAAGCCGCTACAGATCTCGCGGTCAAGGAAGTAAGCAACAGCAAGCGGATCGTTTATAACGCAGCCGATGATGTGCTCCCATTCCCAGTGGAAGTCGAAGTAAAACTTGGTTATCTTCTTGATAAAGTCTCCAACTTCAGGATTTAAGCGGATCATATACTCAAGGATCGTTGGAGTGAGTACCACTTTCCTTGTGACATCAAGCCCTACCATATGGATGAGCTTATTGTTATCAAAAGCTGTCTTGTACACAAGCTCTGCCGCATCAGGATCGCACCAGTAGTTGTACTCAGCAACAGGAGAGCAGTTGCCGTGGCTCTTGAAACAGCCGCCCATGCTGACAATTTCTTCAATAGCCAGAAATGCGTCCGAGTCCTCATTGATGAGCCTTGCAAGGTTGGTCATAGGCCCAAGGGCTATCACTGAGCACTTTTCTTCCTTAAGAGTCTTTTTGAGAAAAGAAACTGCATCCATTTCCTGCTTATATCCTTCTACTTCAGGAAGGAAGCTCTCTCCAAGACCGTCTTCGCCATGAGTATCAAGGGCGTTGACATACTTTTTCTTAAGAGGCTGTGACTGTCCAATGTAGATTGGGACATCAAGCCTATTCATGAACTTTAAAACCTTCTTGGCGTTAGAAAAGCCCATTTCTACAGGGCTGTTACCACACACGATAGTGATGGCTCTGACTTCGATCTCTTCGGACTTAAGCATCAGCATTATAGCCAGGCTGTCATCGATACCGGGATCGCAGTCGATAATTACTTTTTTCTTAGTCATAGATCATCCTTTTTGGCAAACAAAAAGCCTTTGTCTGTGAACCATCACTGACAAAGACTATAGACGAAAAACGTATCAAAACGCAAAGCACCAATATTAAAGGCTTAAGCACGGCATGAAATATATACCTGACCATAGGATCAGGCAATAAAGCGCAGCGAAGCCTTAAAAGAGTGCCAATAAAGTCTATTCATTTTGCCTAGTTTTTTATACTGGGAGGTTCTCGAACCAGTTAAATAGCTGCTTTAATCATATAATCTGGAAACACGCAGCTAATACGCATTTCTGATTATATGATCGAAAACATGACTTCTTAAACAGTTTGTTCAAGAATGTCTATATTTTAAAACACAACCTGACCAAATATATCATCATCTATTGAAAAATGCAAGAGTGTTAATAGAAGATGCATCCTGTATTTGCGCAAAAAAAGACTCCATCATCAGAGGGGATGATAGAGTCTTCAATAATTCAATATTTATAAAAGCTGATTAGTTCATCTTGTTTACAGCCTGAGCAAGACGAGAAACTTTACGAGAAGCTGTGTTCTTCTTGAATACGCCCTTAGACTCAGCCTTGTCGATAGCAGATGTAGCAGCAACGAGTGCCTTTGCAGCCTCTTCCTTGTTGCCAGCTTCGATAGCAGCTCTAACCTTCTTGATCTCTGTCTTTACAGCAGACTTAACAGCTGTATTACGTTCTGCACGCTTTGCGCTTGTGAGAACTCTCTTCTTGGCGGATTTGATATTAGCCATAATTACCTCCGAATAATATAATTCAATAGTTATTTTAAAATTGAGATGAACATCCAGACCGGACACGGACAGCGAATGCTCACATACGGGATATAGTTTAGATGAATTTGAGGATAATGTCAAGTAAATTAAGGATTTTGCATGGAAATTTTGCTATTTCCATGATATATTATGTTGATAGGGCCCTTAAGTCAATAAAAAAACATGCCAGCATATCTTATTTATTGGACCTTGAGACCCGCATATAGATCAAAATAATCATAACATTAATGAAATGAGGAAATAAATGTTTGCAATAGATCAGAGTAAAATCAGAAATTTCTGCATAGTGGCTCATATTGATCATGGTAAATCCACTCTGGCAGATCGTCTTATAGAGAGAACCGGAGTTCTTACTCAGAGAGAGATGAGTGCTCAGGTCCTTGATAATATGGATATTGAAAGAGAGCGTGGTATCACAATTAAGAGCCAGGCTGTTCGTATGGTATATAAGGCTCAGGACGGAGAAGAGTACATCTTCAATATGATAGACACTCCAGGCCACGTCGATTTTGGTTATGAGGTCAGCAGATCTCTTGCAGCCTGCGACGGAGCAGTTCTTGTCGTAGATGCTACCCAGGGCGTAGAGGCGCAGACACTTGCCAACGTATATCTTGCCCTTGACCACAACCTTGACGTATTCCCTGTTATCAACAAGATCGACCTTCCAAGTGCTCAGCCACAGGAAGTTAAGGATGAAATTGAAGACATCATAGGAATAGAAGCTCAGGATGCTCCACTTATTTCGGCCAAAAATGGTATTGGCATTGATGAAGTTCTTGAAGCAGTGGTAAATAAGATCCCTGCTCCTTCAGGAGATCCTAAGGCTCCTCTTAAGTCACTTATATTCGACTCTGTTTATGATTCATACAGAGGCGTTATCGTATTTGTAAGAATCAAGGACGGCGTACTTAAAAAGGGCATGAAGGTTCAGTTCATGCAGACAGGCGCTGCCGCTGAAGTAGTAGAAGTAGGTTACTTTGGACCTGGCCAGTTCATCCCTTGTGACGAGCTTTCAGCCGGAATGGTTGGCTATTTCACAGCTTCCATCAAGAACATTCAGGATACACGTGTTGGTGATACAGTTACATCTGTTGACGCTCCTTGCGCTGAGGCACTCCCTGGCTATAAGCAGGTAATGCCTATGGTTTACTGCGGTATCTACCCTGCAGATTCTGCAAGATATCCGGAACTTCGTGATGCTCTTGAAAAGCTCCAGCTCAACGACGCTTCTTTATTCTATGAGCCGGAGACCTCACAGGCTCTTGGATTTGGCTTTAGATGCGGATTCCTTGGACTTCTTCACCTTGAAGTAATCCAGGAAAGACTTGAAAGAGAGTACGATCTTGACCTTGTAACAACCGCACCCAGCGTTGTTTACAAGGTTTATAAGACAGACGGAACATCTTTTGACCTGACTAACCCATCAAACCTTCCTGATCCTTCAGAGATAGATCATATCGAAGAGCCTATAGTTAACGGCGAGATAATGGTAACAACTGATTACATCGGATCTATCATGCAGCTGTGCCAGGAAAGAAGAGGTAAGTACCTTTCTACAGATTATGTAGAGCAGACCAGAGCTATCCTCAAATATGAGCTTCCACTCAACGAGATCATTTACGATTTCTTTGATGCGCTGAAGTCCAGATCAAGAGGCTATGCTTCTTTTGACTACGAGATCAAAGGATATGAGACCTCATCACTTGTTAAGCTCGATATCCTTATTAATAAAGAAAATGTCGATGCCCTCAGCTTCATCGTTCACAAGGACGGAGCCTATGAAAGAGGCCGCAAGATGTGCGAGAAGCTCAAGGAAGAGATCCCGAGGCACCTGTTCGAGATCCCGATCCAGGCAGCAGTTGGCGGCAAGGTTATCGCAAGAGAGACAGTTAAGGCTATGCGTAAAGACGTACTTGCCAAGTGCTACGGCGGTGATATCTCCCGTAAACGTAAGCTCCTTGAGAAGCAGAAGGAAGGTAAAAAGAAGATGCGCCAGGTTGGTAGCGTAGAGATTCCTCAGAATGCATTCCTTAACGTTCTCAAGCTTGATGAATCTAAGTAATTGTAGAACTAAAGGGGCTAAGCAATTAGCCCCTTAATTATCACTATAAAACCTATGATAAGAGAAAAAAGTGATCTGGTAAAAAACATATCAGTGTATGTTCATATACCTTTTTGTGTCAGGAAGTGCAATTATTGCGACTTCCTGTCTTTTTCTGCGCCCTGTGAAGTCCAGGATAGATACCTTCGGTCGTTGGTAAAAGAGATAAAGTGCGCAGGAAAGTGGCTTGAAGATAATAAAGAGAAGCAGTGTGAAAAGCTGAATAATAATATCCTGGATGAAAGGCCTTACCAAGTCAAGAGCATATTCTTTGGCGGCGGTACTCCTTCATCCATCGATCCTTCATGGATCACAAAGATTCTCGATACCATTCGAGAATCCTTTGACGTATCTAAAGACGCAGAGATCACGACCGAGATGAATCCCGGAACAGTGACTCCTGAAAGTCTTTCTATATATAAGAAATCCGGAATAAACAGAATAAGCATCGGCTGTCAGTCCCTTAATGATGACGAACTTAAAGAACTTGGCAGAATTCATGACAGCAAGACTTTCTATGAGACCTTCCGCGCCGCAAGGCAGGCGGGCTTTGACAACATAAACGTTGATCTTATGAGCGCTCTCCCTGGCCAGAGCATAGGGTCGTATACAGATACCCTTAACAAGATCTTAGAGCTTCGCCCTGAGCACATATCAGCCTATAGCCTTATCATAGAAGAGGGCACCCCTTTTTATGAGAAGTACAAGGATGTCATAGACAGGGATATCTATGATATAGAAGATGATCTGGTAAAAGAGGGAGTTGTTCTAGATTGTGTTGACGATTCAGAAGGATCAGATAAATATAGCTATAGTAATAGTAACAAAGATAACAATACAAAAGAACTTAATAAAGAAGAACTAAATAAAGAAGTACTAAATAAAGAAGAACTAAATAAAGCAGAACTAAATAAAGAAGATCTTAATAAAGCGGTTGTAGTAAAGCCCCTTCCTTCAGAAGCAGAAGAGCGTCAGATGTATGAAGATACCATCAAAATCCTTAAGGAAAACGGATATCACAGATACGAAGTTTCCAATTATGCAAGAGATGACGGTGACTATGAATGCTATCACAACAAGGCATACTGGAAGAGAGCAGATTACCTTGGATTTGGCATAGGCGCTGCAGGTATGGTAGATGATGAGCGTTTCACCAATACAGATGATATTAATATCTATTGTGATTATTGGGATGGAATTGATATATGTGATAATGAGACATTAAAAAGCAGTGGCAGTTATGAGCTTTTACAAAAATATAGTCTACGCCCCCTTGCCGAACACGATAAACTCAGCACCAAAGCCTGCATGGAAGAGACAATGTTCCTTGGTCTTAGAATGGATGAAGGCGTATCAATAGAAGAATTCGAACTTAGATTTGGCAAGGACATTCATGAAGTATATGGCAATACACTTGATAAGTTGTCTAAAGATGCTCTTGTTATCATTGATAACGACCATCTCAAACTAACCGAAAAGGGTCTCGAAATTAGTAATGCTGTCTTATCAGAGTTTTTGCTAGACGATTAAATCTATAATATAACCCAGCCCATGGCGTTTTTCCTGTCCCGGGAAGCAAACACATGGGCTTTTTTATTATGCGCAAAATCTAAGCAAATCCGCTTGTTTTCGTGACTTAACAATCCAATTACCCAACCTCACAATATAACGAAAAAAGTTTCGAAAACGTTTACGTCCACACCAGTTCCCATTCAGACCAAATTCTACACAAAATTTCAAACGATTTTTTGTGAATTGTGTCGATTTCCTTAAAATGCGCCATAAAACACGCACTAAAAAACGTCAATAAAAAGCGCTCAAATTCAGAATATACGTGATATTCATATATTTTTTACGAAATTCGAAATTTTTTTGTTGACAGCGAAAACGTTTAAGTATATACTGAGTTACAGTTGTACTATACTAAAAAAATAGTAAACATGATATAGGTATACATACGTTAATCTGGGGGGATTCTGTGTATGCGTTCTATGGGGAAAACTGAATCTACAACTTTAATATTGTTTGTCAAAAATTTCTTACTATTGTTCGCATTCCGCGGTATCAGCCTTCTGACCAATCTTGTAGTGACAATCCTTGCAGGAAGAACATTATCAGTAGAACTGATGGGAGAATACAACTTAGTATTCAGCCTTAGCAATATCCTTGTAATCCCGCTTATCATGGGGGTTAACAATACCTTGCTCAAGGTCCTTCCAGAATCATCAGCTGATGAGAAGAAGGAGATCCTTGGCACAGTTGTCATCGGGAACTTCGCTTTGTGCCTTGGACTTTCCGTGATCGGATATGCAGTAACATCCATCATCTGCCGCTTTCCAAACCTGACACCTGAGTCCTGGTTTTTGGCAATAGCCCTGGCGATCGCAACTAACAGCTGCATTCTTGCCGATACGATCCTCAAAGTCGATGAGAAGTTCTTCAGACTTGGAATCGCCAAGACCGTAGGCAGCGTTTTCATGCTGGCAGGCTACCTTGCTTCAATCCTCTTTTTTCATAAGATAAGTATTTACGTTTATATAGCCTGCAATGTCATTGGACAGGTAATAGTCCTTATCGTTTCTATATATAAGCTTGTATCAGTAAAGTTTGTATTCAGAAAAGACATTGCGAAAGACATCTTCAGAATAGGCGCTTTTTATATGCTCAGCTGGTTCCTCACAACAGGTCTTAACACTGCTGACATATGCATTATTTCAGCGCTGAGACCAGAGTATGAGTCAGGGATCTTCAGCTCATATCAGTCCAACATCAGGATTTATTTTTCAGTTTTTTACAATGACATATTTGCAGCAGTAATGCTTCCGACACTTATAAATCACGGCGTTAACATAAGACGCCTTGTAGGTAACGTATTTAAGTTTATGCCGGTCATCCTTGTGATACTGGGCGGCGGAACAGCTCTGCTTTTAGTAGCCCTCCTCTATGCATACGGAGAGCAGTATCCCATCATCTGGAGCTACATCATACTCGAAGCAGTGGGCATCGCCTTCCAGGGCATCTACTATTTCTTTAACTCACTCCTTGTCATGGAAGGAGAGGTCGGCGCAAGGACATCCTTTGGGATATTAGGCAAACCCTTTGTTTTCCTGCTTCTGATCTCATTTGTCTGCACCAAGCTTTTCGGCCTTACAGGAGGTTTCGTTTCATTTACTGCCAATCAGGCAATCCTGGCAGTTCTACTAATCTTAAGATATCGGAGAACTTTACGAATCAGCGAGCCCGAGGAAGAGCGCTATTCGTTCAATGAGATATAAAAATCCTAGGATTTTTATATCTCTAGATGTAAATAAATCTAAAGATTTATTTACATCCCTGGATTTAAGTGAATCTAAAGATTTACATCCCTGGATTAAGTAAATCAAAAGGATTTATTTACATCTCAAGATACATGCAACAGTTTAACAGTCCAAATAAAAAAGGAGAATGTGCAATGATTTCCAGCTTTTCCAGTAACAAATTTGCTCCGGACAGTGCTATCGCAGATTCCCCGTATGATCTCACTAGTTCCGAAAATGTCAGCTTCTTTAGACTTACCCTTAAATTAATTAGAATGAAGCAGTGGATCAAGAACGGTTTTGTATTCGTTCCATTACTCTTTTTGTTTGCTATGCCATCTGTCCGTCAGGTGCTTAGCTGCGTCCTGGGTGCCTTCTTTTTCTGCCTGGTTAGCTCTGCGGTTTACATCATGAACGACATCGTAGACGTATCCAAGGACAGGGCTCATCCTGTGAAAAGAAATAGACCCATAGCCTCAGGTGCAGTATCCCTTAAGGCTGCCCGCATTCTTTGTTGCCTCCTTCTAATAGCAGGAGTGGCAGGAGCAGCCTTCTTCAACCCTTATGTAGCTCTGATCATCCTTGGCTACTTTGTAATGAACATCGCATATTCTCTTTTCCTAAAGAAGATAATGTTTGTTGATGTATTTACTATTTCTATGGGATTTATACTAAGACTATGTGCAGGCTTCAAGGTTTTAAGAAAGCCTATCAGCGACCCCTGCACCATGTGGTTCATATTCTTTGCAGCATTCCTGACACTCTTTATCGGAGTAGGAAAGCGCTGCAACGAGCTTAAGATCATGGGCAAAAACTCCGGCGAGTTCAGAGAGTCCTTAAAGGGCTGCTCAATCACGCAGCTGGACCAGCTCATCGTCATGCTCATGGCCTGCACCATCATGTCTTACGCCATCTTCGTGTACACAACCCAGATCAAATACCTGGTACTTACCATGCCGCTACTTCTTTTGGGCGTCTTTAGATATCACTATTTAAACAACGGTTCGGAACTCACCGGCAGTCCCGAGATGATCATTTACAAGGACAGACCGATCAGAGGCTGCCTTGTACTCTGGACGATTCTTTTGATCGCAATATGTTTTGCTCAAACGTATTTTGCATAGTACATAAGTGATTTTTTCACAGAATGGAGCATTCCTGTAATTCAGAAATAACGCCAATTGAATAAAAAGAAACCTC
>CAMVNV010000049.1 GCA_947168935.1 uncultured Butyrivibrio sp.
CCGCAACGTGTTATATCTTAACTCGTTGTGTTTGGTTTGTCAAGAACTTTTTTAATTTATTTTCTCGCTTTCTAGAAGAACAAAGCTTCTCTCAAGCGGGCGTTTTTTAGTATATCATCCACTTAATTCGATTGCAACAACTTTTTGAAAAAATTTCAAAAAAATTTCAATCCCATATAATACGTCATTATTTTTTATCTTTTTTAGTCATTTAAGCAAAATCGGTGGCCCCTAAACAAAGAGCCACCGACACTTTTCTTGATATATTATTATCATCGAATGATAAAACACTTAATTATTTTAGAAAGAAATATGCAAGAACCACTACACCAAGTATTATTCTGTACCATCCAAATACTTTAAAATCATGCTTCCTGATGTAACCCATAAGGAATTTGATAACTATTATAGATACAATAAACGCAACCAGCATTCCTGTAACAAGGATAGCAGCTTCTGATACACTAAAAGAAAGTCCAAACTTCACAAGTTTAAGGAGACTTGCGCCAAACATTACAGGAATAGCCAAAAGGAAAGTAAACTGAGCTGCAGCTGTTCGGGATACTCCGATCATAAGAGAACCAACTATTGTTGATCCGCTTCTTGATGTTCCAGGAAAAATTGCTGCTATAAGCTGAAATACACCTATTATAAGAGCTGTTTTAAAATCAATTTCTTCCAGTGTCTTTATAACAGGTTCTTTTCCCTTGTTTTTATTTTCTATAATAATGAAAAGAATACCAAATATAATAAGCATAGTTGCAACAACATAGCCATTATAGAGATGTTCATCAAGCCAGTCGTCAAAAAGGACTCCAACTATTGCAGCAGGAATACATGCTACAAGTATCTTAGCCCACAGCATCCAGACATCTTTCCTGTTAACTCTATGCTCTTTTCTTGCCTCTTTACTAAAATCCCATGGAAAGATCTGATTCCAGTAAAGAATAACTACAGCCAAAATTGCTCCAAGCTGTATCACTACAAGGAACATATTCCAGAAATCTTCTGACACGTTCATTTTGACAAATTCATCTAAAAGGATCATATGGCCTGTAGAACTAACTGGAAGCCATTCTGTAATTCCTTCAACAATTCCATATAAAACCGCCTTGATTATATCAAGCATAATTTACCTCTCACTTTGTAATGTCTTTAATTATTCAAAACGTATTTAACTCTACGTTCTATATATTATCATCCAAGTCCGTATACTTCTTTTGCAAACTGACGGAGTCTTGGCATAGCACGCTCTACTTTTTCAGTATCTATGCAATAAGCCATTCTGAAAAATCCGGGAGCGCCGAAATTATCTGCAGGAACCAGTATAAGATCATAGTCCTTAGCCTTATTACAAAAAGCCACAGAGTCTTCTTCAAGAGCTTTTGGCAGAATATAGAAAGTTCCACCAGGTTTTACTACTGTAAATCCAATATCAACAAGTGTGTCATAGATAATATTCATATTGGTCTCATATACAGAAAGGTCAGAAGTAAGATCACACACCTTGCCTACAGCTTGCTGAATTATTGATGGAGGACAGTTATGACCTATTCCTCTTGATATCTGACCGCACATAGGTACTATGTACTCTGCGTCATCAGCTTTCGGATTAACAGCTACATAACCAATTCTTTCTCCAGGAAGTGATAATGCTTTGGAAAAAGAGTAGCATGAAAGAGTATTCTTATAGAAAGTTGATACATATGGTGCATCAGCATCCTTAAATATGATCTCTCTGTAGGGTTCATCAGACAAAAGATAAATAGGATGACCAAATTCTTCAGCTTTCCTTGTCATAGTATCAGCAAGATATTTAAGAGTACTTGTAGAATATGCTATTCCGGAAGGGTTGTTAGGTGTATTGATAAGAACTGCCATTACATCACTTGTAAGCATTTCTTCAAAAGCCTCTGTATTAATCTGGAAAGTCTGTGTATTAGCAGGAACAACCTTTAATGTGCATCCGGCACCTTCAATATATGGCTTATATTCAGGGAAAAATGGTGCAATAGTCAGAACTGTATCTCCAGGCTTTGTCACTGCTCTTACTGCATGTGAAATAGCACCTGCCGCACCAGTTGTTGGAAATATATGATCAGCAGTATAATTCATGCCAAATCTTTTATTCAAGGATTTTGCAATGGCCTCTTTATAAGAAGGATCTCCAAGTGTCGGACTATAACCATGAAGCTTCATGGGATTTTCTTCCTGAAGCATCTTGATCATTGTATCTGTAAACTCAGCTGGCGCAGGAACTGATGGATTTCCAAGAGAAAAATCAAATACATTTTCGTATCCGATCTCTTTACCTCTGGCGGTCGCATATTCCGCCAGATTTCTGATAACATTCTTCGCCCCAAGCATAGCTTTATAATCCTGATTGATCATTATTAAACCTCCCTTACACTGCTTAACTTTTTAATTACACGATATAGTTAGTACCTGTATTGACGTAAGAAGTTTTACTTGTGAACTTCCATGTTCTTCAAGGTAACTCTGACACAACAGACTTATATTACCATATTTGAATAAGAAAATCCCTCCCGGATAGATTTAGGATAAATCCATAATCTTCCCAGGAGGGATCAATTGATCTATTTTAACCTATAAGAAAGTCTTGATCAGAATCCGCCGAATAAAGCTTCAACATCCTCAGCATATTCCTTAAGTTCATCTTCATCAGCGTTACCAAGATCTAAAGCATCATCGTCAATATCTACCTTTTCAATCTTAGCACCCTTAGTTGCCTGAATTGTTAACTCAAAGTCATCTATTGTGTCATAACCATATGAATCAAATTCAATTTCATCAAATGTAAGCTTGAATCCGCCCTTAACCTTTTCATATTTTCCTGACATAGTGAAAGAGCTGTCTCCATAATCATCGTTATAAGTAATAGAGATTTCTCCTGATTCCTTATCGTACTCCATCGAACTTGTCAAAGTATTTTTATTATATACTTCCTGAGTTACCTTGCCGTTTTTCTCTTTACCCTTAACTTCATAAATTGTCTCTTTACCCATTTTAACTTTCATGTTCTGTGCAGGGTAATCTCCGCCTTCAAAGAGAATTTCAACCTTTTCTCCTTTCTTAGGCTTGAGCACGATAGCAGCAACCTGATCCTTATAAAGATAGAATGTAATCTCAACCTCTGAGTCCTTATCCATCTCATCAGTTATTTCCTCGACCATATCATCAAGATCAGTTCCTGTAATCTCTTCAAGAAGATCTACAATATCTTCGTGTGATTCAAGAGCTGACTTATACTCTTCAAGCATAGCCTCTATTGAATCTTTATCGAGTGTAGTTGTATATCCGCCGCACTTAACATCCTTGCCGTTAACTTCAAACTCTTCTTTATCAGCCTTCTCAAACTCAAGAGTTGCAAGAGCTTTGGAGTTAGCCTTCTCAAGATCCTTTACAAAGCTGTCTGAATCAGCAAGAGTCTTAAGAACTGTATCAATCTGATCAAATGTTACGTCTCCGCCCATAAGATCTTCAAGATCGCCATCTTTCTCTTCAGTAAAGTCATAATAAACCGGATCAAGTCCCTTCATACCGAAGCAAACCTTTGACTGGTTCATATAGAAGTTAAAGTTTGTGGAAATTACACTTGCTCCGACTTCTCCAGATACGGACATTTCCTTTTTAGTCTTAGCATAGCTAATACTTGCATCTACATTAACGCCTTCAACCTTACCTTCAAGCTGTACATCCACCTGAAGATCATCAGCAGAATCCTGAAGAACGGATGTGTCAATTACAGATGACTGCTTAAATGTATTAACAAGTGCTCTCTCAATCTTAGTTGCAGGTGAACCAAACATTGCTGCTACCTTAACAACAAGGAAAACAGCAAGTACTACTACTGCAAGGGCTACCACTCCAAGGATAATACCTGATTTATTCTTTGGCTTTTCAGGTGCCCTTCCAAAAGACTGGCCCTGATAAGGTGTCTGATTGATTGGCTGTCCTGTCATAGGATCAAATGCTGGTCTATTCTGTGCCTGCTGCACCGGCTGACCTGTAGCCGGATCAAATTTTGGTTGCTCATTCCCCTCTGGAATTGGCTGTCCTGTCATAGGATCAAATCTCATAATATTCCTCCTGATAGTGTGAATAAAATAAATACCAATGATGCTTAAGTATTTGAAGTATTGAAAAACCCCTTTTCAATATTTTCAATTCAATATAAATGTCACGAAACCCATTCTATAATACTTTGTTTTACAATTCAATTACCTTCGACGAAACGTCATATTTATCTGATAAACTGCATTGACAAGTGCAAATGGTTTTTTCAGCCCCATTTTGCTATCATGAAATAATGTAAGGTTCCAAAAAAGGAAGGAATAATCCATGTCTGCAAAAGAAAAGATACTTGATATTTTAAACAACAATAAAGGCTCCTTTATATCCGGGGAGGAACTTGCTTCTTCACTAGGAATATCCCGTGCCGGAATATGGAAGAATATCAAGGCTCTCCAAAAGGAAGGGTATCTTATAGATGCAGGGACCAACAAGGGATATAGCCTTCGAGATAACAATGATGTATTTGATGAAGAAAAAATAAGAGGTTATCTTACAATTCCTCAAAATTACATTGATATTCAGATCTTAAAGGAGACTGAATCCACCAATTCTGCAGCTTATAAAATGGCTCTTTCAGGAGCAAAAGAAGGCCTCGTAATACTTTCAAGACAACAGAGCCTTGGCCGAGGTCATCATGGACGAAAGTTCTATTCTCCTGCAGGCTCTGGCATTTACTTAAGTCTTCTCCTTAGGCCAAGTGGCCTGACTCAGCAGGACACAGGATTTATTACCTGCATTGGAGCTGCTGCCATGTGCAGATCTTTAAGAGAAGTTTCGGGAAAAGAGGTCGGGATAAAATGGGCAAATGATCTTTTCCTAAATGATAAAAAAATATGTGGCATACTTACAGAAGGTGCCCTTGATCTTGAAAGCGGCGCTCTTAATTTCTGTGTCACAGGGTGCGGGGTTAATCTCTATCCTCCAAAGGATGGTTTTCCCAAGGAACTTAAAGACATCGCAGGTTTTCTTTTTGAAGATTATACTTTTGATGCAGGAAGCAGGATAACTGCAGGATTTCTGAATCGCTTTTTTGAATATTATGAGGAATTCAAAAAAGGAAACCATGATGGTTTCCTAAATGACTATAGATCTTATTCACTTATGATCGGCAAGGATATTCTTATTGAAATAGACCAAAAGGAATATCCTGCACGTGTTACTTCTATAGATGATAAGTGCAGATTAGTCATCGACTACGAAAATGGTCAAAGCTTTCATTTAGAGCCTGGAAAAGGAAGCATCAGAAAAATACTATAATATCCATCCGTCAAAATAATAATCCTATTATCCTCAGGTACGCACCTGCTGGAAAGAGATAGGATACGAACTTCAGTGAAGGAACATAATCAGCAACATCCTGCCATACAGGGCAAAGGACAAGCTGGGATATGAGTAGAGTCAATATCCACGCCATATAGCTTATGCCATTATTCATAAGCTTGCCAAACAGATAGGTCCACATTACAGCTACAAACGTAAAGATCACGAACAAGATAATATCCGGAATCATTCCTACCGATGGATCTAGTATTCTTATAAGGACAAAGCCCACTGCTGCCGGAACTATAACTCCTGCAATATACAAAAGGATCTCAAAACGTGTCCTTTCCCTAAAAGGAAGAGCTTTTGAGACCGCACTTGCAGTTCCATAAAACTTCTCACTTCCATTAAGTAAAAGCGCCATGGTGATAAGTATCATCACGAGACCTCTTACTGACTGCATCTTTTTTTCGTCAGCGGTAGCGCGAATGCCTTCTACTGTCTGATAGTCAGCATTAAATACTTCATCTCCTGCAAGGAGTCTATCGTACTCGTCATGAAGAAATTCGGTTAGCTCTTCATCATCTGTTCCAAATATTTCAAGGCGCTCGCTATCAATAAGTATTTTTCCATATATCTTAAAGAATTCTGAAAAAACTGTTTCTTTGGCAACTTCACCTTTAGTAGTATAATTTGATTCCACATATTCGATCAGTTCATCTGTATCCAGGCGAGCTACTCTTTCATCAAAATCAGCCGCAAGAACAAATCCGCATTCCGAGCTTCCACTTGTTACAGCTTCAATCAGTTCTTCATAACTGTCTGCAAGATCAAAATCAAATATGGTATCTTTTTTATCTGAAGCAGTGATCAGATTACTGATGAGGTCTGCCCCGTAACTTTGCGCACTTTCAGCGCCGCTTTCGTAATACAAAAGAACCTTTTTATTATTAGCATCAGGTGCTGTTACATAGTGAATAGCCATAACAGATAAAGCCATAAACAGGGCGATAACCCACAAAAAAGGCCGCATTAACTGCCTTTTAAAAAGAAGAACAAACCACATATTATCTCTTTTCAGGAGTGCATTTTTCTTATCTGACATATAATACCTCCTGTTCCGAAAATAATACCTATAGCAAGTAAAAGCATCCAATTACCAGATTCCAGATATGAAAAAAGTATCTGTGATATACCTACTCTCCATATTCTTAGTGGCATAAACATTCCGATCTTTTGAAATACGTCTGGCAAAAAAGCCATAGGAAAGATACATCCTGATGAAAAAGCCATAAGAATAGCTACAAGAATTAGTATCATTGCGTTTTGCGCTTCAATATCTGAAAGCGAATAAATAAAATGAAAGAAACCACTAAGAGAAAATGAAAGGAGCAAAAGTCCTAAAATCACTTGAGTTTCAAAGTAGATACCAGCAGAAATCCCAGCTGCATTTGTGTATATCATAAGGATACTTATTGCGATTATTGATATACCAAAAATAAAAGTAGTCATAACAAGTAGTCTGACTATCCCTGCTGTTACAGGTCCTATTCCGTTAACCCGCAGCTTTTTTCTCACAGTGATATCATTACCTGCATACATATTTCCAAATATAAGTCCAAAAAACAGAAGGATAAGAGCAAAGCCGGAAGCAATATAATACTGCATTATGCTGCTTTCTCCGAACGCAGATACTGAAGTATCGTTTATCACACTGTTTCTATCAAGAGCATTTATTGTAAAAAGATCTGTCAGAAGATTTTCCATATCACTTCTTGATATGACCATGGAATAGCCGTTTATCCATGTGTCTGTAACAGCATAGATTCCTGCTTCACCCGTCCTTATGAGGGAGATACCATTTCTTACTTCCTCATGAAAAACATCAGTATTAAGCTCTGTCTTTGCAGGAAGAAGGACAATGGCCGGAGTATTTATGCCAGTCATTATGTCATTTATAAATGTATCTCCCAGAATGATGGCAGCCTGAATACTTCCGTCTTTTATTCCTTTTCTTGCATCTTCCTCGGATAAATAAGTGAAATTTGCAATATCACTTACGCTTTCCTGCATCTGAATAAGAGAAGACAAGGACTTTAAGGTACTCCCCTCTTCTCCTTCCGGAAGGACCATAGCAACAGTCACCTTCTCGTAATCAGCCAAATGGGTCATTACAAAGCCAATTCCCGCTGTGCCAATGCCAATGATGACAGACATAAGCAGGATCGAAATAAGCATCTGACCAAAGCTTGAAAGCATTCTCTTGTATTCAATTCGTATATATTGCAACAAGTAACCTTTTTTCATTTATAATCCCTGAGATACGCTTTTTCTTTTTATCTTCTGCAAGTCAGAACACCGTTTTCCATGCTGAAGACTTTAGTGCTGTCATTCATTTCAAGTTCATCATGTGTGGCTACAACAATAATTCCGTTACCCTGTCTGAAATTCTTCATCCAGGTGCGAATCTCTTTTTTGTAATATATATCAAGAGCAGCTGTTGGCTCATCCATGATAAGTACAGGCGGATTGCCCACACATGCGCAGGCAATCGCAACTCTCCTTTTCATGCCGCCTGAAAGCTGCGAAACTTTCTTTTTCAAAATATCATCAAGGAAAAATTCTCTGATTAGTTCCTCTGAAGGTCTTCCTCCCCTTCCGCTCCAAAGACTTATATTGTCCTGAACATTAAGTTCATCAAGCAGAGGATTGTCCTGAGGGAGATATCCTGTGAACTGTCTAAAGACTGACTTCTCCTTATCAGCTCTATGCCCCCAGAATGTTATCGTACCTTCTGCAGGTTTATCTATTCCTGCGAGGATCCTTAGAAAAGTTGATTTACCGCTTCCGTTTCTTCCGATGATCGCTATCTGGTCACCGGGGGCGGCGTCAAAAGAAATCCCTTTTAAAACTTTATTCTTACCATATGCCCTCGTTATGTCCCTTACTTCAAGCATATTTTCCTCCAACTGCGTAATCTGTCAGTTTATACTCTAAGAAAAAGCCGCGCTACGTGTGCTTACGCAGCGCGGCACATATCATGCCATTATAATATCATGCATCAAGTTTTGCTGCAGCAAGGAGAGCAACTTCGATCATATCGTTGAAGCTTGTCTCACGTTCCTTGGCAGTAGTCTCTTTAGAAGTTACAAGACTGTCTGATATTGTAAGAAGACATGCTGCGTTCTTGGAAAGAACATTTGCATTATGGAAAAGAGCATAGCTTTCCATCTCTACACATACGCATCCCTTATCCTTGTTGATCTCTTTGAATTTGCTATAGCCATCCTGATAATAGAAAACATCACCTGAATGGATAGGTGCTTCAAGAACCTTGATTCCTGAATCCTTAGCGCACTGCATGATAATGCCGTTAAGGTCCTTATCAGGATACATGAATTCAGAATCAGCTCCGCCCTGCATCTTAGCATAGCTGGACTGGCTGTAAGCCTTGCTTGCAAGTACAACATCAAGAAGATCAACGTCAGCTGTGTAGCTTCCTGCTGATCCTACTCTGATGATATTCTCAACATCATAGAACTTGTAAAGCTCATAAGAATAAATACCAATACTTGGCATACCCATACCTGAAGCCATTACTGAAACAGGTGCTCCCTTGTATGTACCTGTGAATCCAAGCATATTTCTAACATCATTAACAAGTCTTGGGCTTTCAAGGAAAGTCTCTGCGATATATTTAGCTCTAAGCGGATCTCCCGGCATAAGAACAGTCTTTGCAAAATCACCTTTCTCCGCGCGATTGTGTGGTGTACTCATAATAATCCTCCTAACATGATTTGTCATAAATCCTATTGCATAGCATGTGCTAATGCAATATCTCGTTTTTACAACAACAAAATAAGTTGCACGGCATTAGGACTGTTTTTAAATCTGAAAAAGGTCCAAAAGCCATACCACATATATTATACTTCAAAACTGCACAGTTTTTGAAGTTCATTTTTGTAAACTCTTACAAAAGAAGATGAAATCATCTTAAAAAGCCTATCATTTAAATGTTCCTTTCACTTTCTTCCACAGCATGCAATCTGATAATCTTCTTGACATTTAAAGGTAAGGGCCTTATATTTTATGTAAGCACTTACATTTTTATAAAAAAACTATATTAATGCGACTTTTTGATCTTTGTTTTGGATGATTTTGGAACGTAATTACATAAAATCTTTTTTTTCAAAATATACACATAAGGAGCTTTATGAAAGAATTTATTAGAATCAATGACTCAGACAACGTTGCAGTTGCTCTGATGCCTCTTTCAAAAGATAAGACTATCGATCTTGGTGACATCAAAGTCACTTTGCTTCAGGATATACCCCAGGGACACAAGTTTGCGCTTGCCAAAATAAAATCAGGCGATGCGATAATCAAATACGGCAATCAGATCGGGATCGCCAAAGAAGACATTCCTATGGGAAGCTGGGTTCACACACACAATATAGGAACCGCTCTTGGTGAACTCCTTGAATATAACTATAATCCCGTGCATGCAAGCATCACCGGCTCAGAAGAAAGATTTTTTGACGGATTCAGAAGATCTGACGGCAAAGTCGGCGTTCGTAATGAAATATGGATCGTTCCTACTGTCGGATGCATGAACTCAGTTGCCAAAGAGATAGAGCGTAGCGCTCAGCATCTTGTAGGCGGATCCCTTGAAGCTATCTTTGCATTCAATCATCCTTATGGTTGCTCTCAGATGGGCGATGATCAGGAGAATACAAGAGAGATCCTTGCTGATCTTATAAGACATCCAAATGCAGGCGGCGTTTTGGTCCTTGGCCTTGGCTGCGAGAATTCCAATATCGACGTTTTAAAGCCGTACCTTAGCGACTATGATGACAAGAGGATCAAATTCCTTGTAGGTCAGAATTCTGAAGATGAAGTTGAAGATGCACTTGCCATCCTTACTGATCTTGCAGAATATGTTAAGACTTTCAAAAGAGAAAAATGCAGTGCGTCAGAACTTATAATCGGCATGAAATGCGGAGGTTCCGACGGACTTTCCGGAATCACTGCCAATCCAACTGTAGGAGGCTTTTCGGATATTCTCATAAGCAAAGGAGGTACGACAATCCTTACTGAAGTACCTGAGATGTTCGGCGCAGAGCAGCAGCTCATGAACAGATGTGACAACGAAGAGCTCTTTGATAAAACAGTCTGCCTTATCAATGATTTTAAGAACTACTTCAAAGCTCACAACCAGACAATATATGAGAACCCATCACCAGGCAACAAGGCAGGAGGCATCTCAACTCTCGAAGATAAGTCCAACGGATGTACTCAGAAGTCAGGAAGTGCTCCTGTCAAAGGCGTACTTAAGTATGCAGAGCCTGTACATGAAAAGGGTCTTAATCTTCTCTCTGCCCCAGGCAATGATCTTGTTGCATCAACGGCGCTTGCTGCTTCCGGAGCACAGATCATCCTCTTTACAACAGGAAGAGGAACGCCTTTTGCCAGCCCTGTACCTACAGTTAAAATATCTACCAACAATGCTCTTTATAACAAGAAAAAGAACTGGATCGACTTTAACTGCGGCACTATCGTAGAGACAGATACTGTAAGCGGTCTGTCAGAAAAACTATTCGAGTACGTTCTCGAAGTTGCTTCCGGCAAAACTGTAAAGTCTGAAGATGCAGGATATCATGACCTTGCCATATTCAAACAGGGTGTAACACTTTGATCAAGACTAATTGTTACTTCTTTTTACGCTTTAAATATTGTGTATAAACCAAGATCCAAATACTAACATTACAATTCAACGATCTTACAAATGGATTTAATAATGTTTATTTATAGAAAATAATTCATATTTTTAATAAAGAGAGGGTAAAAAATGAAAACTTTAAGTTACAAAACACTTGAGGAAAACGGATACGACGGATACCTGTTAAAGGATGCTCCCGAAAGAGTACTTCAGTTTGGTGAAGGCAACTTCCTTCGCGCATTTGTAGACTATTTCATTGATCTTATGAATGAGAAGGCTGGATTTAATTCTAAGGTTGTACTGGTACAGCCTATTGCAGCTCCAATGATCCATGACATGATCAACGATCAGGACGGACTTTATACTCTCTATCTTCGCGGACAGGAGAATGGTCAGGCAGTCAACAAGAAAAGAGTCATCTCCTGCGTATCACGCTGCATAGATCCATATGCCGAGTTCGATGCTCTTATGGCCTGCGCAGATAACCCGGATCTTAGATTCATTACATGTAATACAACAGAAGCAGGAATCGCTTATGATCCAAACTGCAAGTTTGAAGATAAGCCAGCTGCTTCATATCCAGGTAAACTCTGCCAGTTCATGTACAGACGTTTCCAGAAATTTGGCGATCAGAAGGGCAAGGGTTTCATCATCCTCTCATGTGAGCTTATCGACAACAATGGTAAGGAGCTCAAAAAATGTCTCCTTCAGTATGCTAATCTGTGGAATCTTGGAGATGACTTCAAGAAGTGGATCGATGAAGAGAACATCATCTGTTCTACACTTGTAGACCGTATCGTTCCAGGTCGTATCAGAGATGCTGAGGAAGTTAAAAAGATCGAAGAAGAAAACGGATATCATGATGACCTTGTTGATGTCGGTGAAGTATTCGGATTCTGGGTTATTGAGGGGCCTCAATCAATCAAGGATGAATTCCCTGTAGAAAAGGCATCTCTTCCTATTCTTATCTGTGATGACCACAAACCTTACAAGCAGAGAAAGGTTCGTATCCTTAACGGAGCACATACTTCCTTTGTACTTGGCGCTTACCTTGCAGGTGAGAATATCGTACGTGACTGTATGCATGATGAGACTATCCACGGATTTATGGACAAGCTCCTCTATGAAGAGGTAATTCCTACACTTACACTTGATCCTGACGACTGCAAACAGTTTGCAAGCGATGTAACAGATCGTTTTGCTAACCCTTATGTAGACCACCAGCTCCTGTCCATCTCTCTTAACTCTACTTCCAAGTGGAAAGCAAGAGTTATGCCTTCCTTCAAGGGTTATGTAGAGAAATACGGAAAGCTTCCTGTATGTATCACTGCATCTTTTGCCTTCTATGAGATGTTCTATCATCAGGGCAAAGAGCTTACAGATAAGGGACTTGAAGCTGTTCGTCCTAGCGCCGCTGTTACACCTGTAGTTTCAGGACCATCCGAATATGTAATAAGCGATGACAGGCCTATCCTTGAGTTCTACTATGCTCACAAGGATGACGACGTTTCTGCTCTTACTCATGCAGTTCTTTCAAATACAGATTTCTGGGGCGAAGACCTTACCAAGATTGAAGGATTCGAAGAAGCTGTTACAGGCTATGCTAAGATGATAGAAGAAAAAGGCGCTTATGAAGTAATGAAATCCTGCCTTAACTAAAAATAAACATAGAATCTTTTAGTAAAAAGTTTGAAAATGAATAGTTTTCAAACTTTTTTACTAAAGAAAAAAGAGGTTAGTCATGGAACATAGTAATCCGCTTTTAAGAAATAATAATTCTCCGAAATTTATTACAATAGGCGAAGTTATGCTTCGCCTGACCCCTCCTAATTATGACAAGATAAGGGTTGCAACAAGTTTTGATGCAAGCTACGGCGGAAGCGAAGCCAATATAGCTCTTGCTCTTGCAAATCTTGGAATAGACTCGACATTTTTTACCGTAGTACCTGATAACAGCCTTGGCAAATCCGCTGTAAGGATGCTTAGAAGTAATGATGTACACTGCACTCCCATAATCCTGACAAGTTCTGATGAAACACCTACTCACAGGCTTGGAACCTATTATCTTGAGACAGGCTATGGTATAAGGCCAAGCCAGGTTATATATGACCGCAAACACTCAGCTTTTAGCGAGTATGATTTTAGTAAAGTCGATATTGATGCCCTTTTATATGATTATGACTGGCTTCATCTATCTGGTATTACTCCTGCTCTTTCCAAAAGCTGCGCTGATTTTATTTTAGAGTGCCTTAAAGCTGCCAAGGATAAAAATATCACCGTAAGCTTTGACGGCAATTTCAGATCTACCCTCTGGACCTGGGAAGAAGCCAGAGATTTCTGTACAATGTGTCTTCCATATGTAGATGTACTCTTCGGAATAGAGCCTTATCACCTGTATAAAGATGATAATGATCATGAAAAAGGAGACGTAAAAGACGGTGTTCCCTTCCAGCCATCCTTCAAACAGCAGGACCAGATATTCAGACAATTCGTGTCCAAATATCCTAATATCAAATGTATAGCGCGTCATGTACGCTATGCTCACTCCGGTTCTGAGAACAGTTTGAAAGCTTTTATGTGGTATCAGGGAGAAACTACAGAGTCTAAACTGTTTACTTTTAATATACTAGACAGAGTAGGCGGCGGAGATGCATTTGCAAGTGGTCTTATCTATGCAATGATGAACGAATATGAAGCAGACGAGATGATCAACTTCGCTGTAGCATCATCAGTTATCAAGCATACTATACGAGGCGATGCCAATATAACAGACAATGCCGAAACCATCAGGAATCTGATGAATATGAACTATGATATAAAAAGATAAAAAGATGCCGCAAGACCAATGTGATATGTAAACGTTGATCTTACGGCATCTCTTTTAAAATGCAAATAATATTCCCACTTGAACTGCCCACCACCTGTAAAATCTTTGCGGATGATGGTCCGTTCAAGCGGGAAGTCTGCAAATATATATTACAGAGCTGCTTTGATCTTCTCGATCATCTCTTTGTATTCGTCATCTGTAAGGAATTTCTTCTGAGGATTCATCTCGAAGGTTGTATTCCATTCAAACTCATCCTTGTACTTAGGAACAAGGTGCATATGAAGGTGACATCCTGAATCTGCATATGCTCCGTAGTTAACCTTATCAGGATTAAAAGCCTTATGAATAGCCTTTGAAGCTCTGTTTACATCTGCAAAGAATGCATCTCTGTCTTCATCTGATATATCTACTATCTCACTTACATGATCCTTGTATGCTACGATGCAGCGTCCCGGGTGACTCTGCTCTTTGAAAAGGATGAGTGAACTTACAGACAGATCACAGATATAGATTCCAAAAGCATCAAGGTGCTCATCTCTCATACAATATCCACAATTTGGGTCTTTTTTAATTTCTGACATTTTACTACCTCTTTATCTATATTTTTATCTATATGATATAAATCCAACCAGCTATAACTTATCATTGGATAGATTCATAACAATCATAACCACTGCTTATCTGCCCGTCAATTTCAAGGCTTATATTGCCTGCGCTTATAGCAACTGCTCTTGATGCAAATATGCCAACATAGACATATTCAGGATCAACTGCTGTAAGCGTATAGTCATAACCTGCAGATACAGCTTCATAGCCTTCTATCCTGGCTCTATATCCATCTCTTGTAGACTCAATTATCATATGCCTTACATCATGAAGCTTTGGCTCATCACTAAGCTCTCCGCCTTCAAAGTCAAGTTCACCGCTCTTTCTTGCAAAGGTGTTAGTTCCCTTAGGATAAGAAGGATTAAACATAACACCGGCGCAGACATAGTCTCCCAGAAGCTCACCTATTGCACTGTCAACATAGATATCATCTCTTACCATAAGTCCATATGCAGCAAAGTCGCTGGGGCCTCCGGATTCATTAAAGCTTTCGATCTTAATATCTGCACTTAACTTAAAGCTCTTTGATACAGGTATACGGATATAATACATAGCTATACCATCTGACTTACTTGCAATCTTGCCGTTATTGCCATGATTGCCGGCAGATATGTAAAGCGATCCATCCTTTTGGTCAAAAGAAAAGTCGTCACTCTTTGGGCCATGTCCGCTTATATCGCCAAAAACTGTCGGGTACCATACATTTTTATTTTCATCAAATGCTGCATTCCAATAATCGCTTCCTTTATCAGGCCTTATATAAACAGGATCTTTGTAGTCTTTATTTATCGACTTACTGACCCAGTAGCTTGCTTGTTCCAAAGGATCATCATACTCATCCTTTAGATATAGAGCCAAAGAAGGAGCTGACTTTCTTATATCCTGCGCAATAATATAAGCATTGACTGCAGCTCCAAACATACTTGTATGAGTATCATCAACGCATATAGGCCTTGATCCTGTCCTTGCATGCATCATAAGTGTGTTATTATCAGGATCATCACCAGCGTCAACTTTAATTGCAATATCTACAGTCTGCTTCGTAAGATCGCAAACAGGTATAGACAGTTCCTGGCCAAGCTGCCTTATAGCCTTGGGATAATCTCCATCAGGTGTTATATGAACGAAGTCATCTTTATATATAAGATCCTTATCTCTTCTTGCTATCGGTGTTACAAGGATGCAGGAAGCACCTTTATCATTTGCAGGTTTTATATAGTATCTGTATAGACTATGTGCAAAAGATCCTTCGCTATCTTTATCTCCAATAGCTGATGTAAAAGTGGAACCGCCTCTTTTCTCATCATTATGGCCAAAACCAATGATAAGAAAATCGCCCTCAGATATTCCTTCAAGAAAAGACCTGTAGTTATCAGTCTTTCTAAAACTCTTGGAACTTGTACCTGAAATGGCAAGATTAATGATGCGAAGATCGTCTTTAAAAAACAGCTTCAGGCCTTCACCCCATCCTACCCTTGGCATATAGTATTTGTCATTAAAAGCTGATACTGTACTGTCTCCAACAACCCACAAGGTTGATCTGTAATTCTGATCCAAAATCCGCTCCTTTTGAAAATAAAAGGCATGTGACTAAAGTTTAAACTCCTCTACAGCAAAAGATTTCCCGGCTTAAACAGTCGGGAATAGAAGTACATCCCTGTACTTCTGGACATTCCCTTTTTACGTCCTGTAACGCCGGGAAATATACATTCAATAAGTCAATTAATTATCCAATAATCTCTTTTACAGTAGCTGCGATCTTCTCATCTTTACAATCCTTAAAGAAGTTCTCTGCAAAATGTTCACCTGCAAAGGCTCCCTTTACAAGATCCTGATCAAGACCCTTAAGGATAACTGACATATCCTGAACGTAAGTTACCTTCTTAACTTCGTCAAGGATCTTCTTGTTCCTCTGCTCAGGCACAACTCTTTCCTTAGGATATCCGCCTCCGAAAGGTTCTGACCAGAGCTTTTCGAAGATATATTCAAGATTAAGATCTCCGCCCCATCCAAATCCAAGAGCAAAAGGAAGAGCAATAGCATTACCATCATTGATCTGGGCAAATGTATAAGCATCAAGTGGTGTCTCTACATGTCCGCAGATAACTCCGGGGAATGAATTAAGTGCAAGCATAGCGCCTTCACCTGTACCGCATCCGGTTACTACAAAATCTGCTGCGCCGCTGTTTAAAAGTGTTGCTGCAAGGATTCCGTTCTGTACATATGTTAGCTGAGCCTTATCATCAGCTGAGTACATTCCATAATTAACTACTTCAAATCCCTTGGTATCAGCAACTTTTTTAAGTGCATTATAGATAACAGCATTTTTAGCTGCCTGTGAGTTTTCATTAATGAGTGCTATCTTCATACTCTTTTATGATCCGATAACAGATAACTTACCGGATACTTCCTTTCGTTATTTTTATATTTTTATATTTCTTTACAACAACAGGCGAACCTTAATAGGGCTCGCCTGCAGCATTATTATTTATCAGTCATTAACCTTTACATCTGGCTGCTCTTCAACTTCATCAGCAAACTTGGATTCATCAAGATTTGCAGGATCCTGTCCGATGTAAGCTGAGATACCACCATCGATATAAACAACCTGACCGTTGATAAAGTCAGAAGCAGGAGAAGCAAGGAATACTGCAAGACCCATAAGATCTTCTGTATGTCCCCATCTCTGTGCAGGTGTCTTACTGCGGATGAAACGATCAAATGGTGCCATTGATCCATCAGGCTGCTTCTCTCTAAGAGGTGCTGTCTGAGGAGTTGCGATATAGCCAGGTCCAATTGCATTACACTGGATGTTGTACTGACCATACTCAGAGCAGATATTTCTAGTAAGCATCTTAAGACCGCCCTTGGCAGCTGCATAAGCAGAAACTGTCTCACGACCAAACTCTGACATCATGGAGCAGGCATTGATGATCTTACCGGACTTCTTCTCGATCATATCAGGAAGAACTGCCTTAGCACAGATGAAAGGACCTGTAAGGTCTACATTTATAACTGCATTCCACTCACCAACGCTCATCTCGTGCATAGGGATTCTCTTAATGATACCTGCATTGTTAACAAGGATATCAATAGAACCAACCTTCTCTTTAACATCTGCAACGAACTTCTGAACCTGTTCCTCGTTAGTAACGTCGCATACGGCGCCGTATACATCAAGACCCAGCTTTTTGTACTCTTCGTATCCTCTGTCTACGAGTTCCTGCTTGATATCGTTGAATACGATCTTAGCTCCGGCTTCTGCATATGCCTTTGCATAAGCAAGACCAAGGCCGTATGATGCGCCTGTGATCCATGCAACTTTTCCCTTAAGAGAGAACTTGTCGAGAATGTTACCCATAATTGTTTTCCTCCGTTTTATAAATGCTATTTATATTGTTATATTCCAATAGGTAATAATATTCCTATTTGATTATCTAAAATCTACTATTTGAATATCTCAAAATCTATGTTTTTCCAAATACCGGAATCTATTATAGAAGATCCTGCATCCTTACTTCGTCCATATCATCGAAGTCCTGATTCTCTCCTACCATACCCCAGATAAAGGTATAGTTCCTTGAGCCAGAACCAGCATGAATAGACCAGCTTGGTGATATTACAGCCTGCTCATTTCTCATGATGATATGTCTTGTCTCCTGAGGCTCACCCATATAATGAGTTACAAATGCATCCTCGGGCATATCAAAGTAAAGATATACCTCCATACGACGATCATGTGTATGACAAGGCATTGTATTCCAAACGCTTCCAGGTTCAAGATGAGTCATACCCATCTCAAGCTGGCAGGATTCTACCTGTCCCGGAAGAATGTATTTGTTGATGGTACGGTGGTTGGCATCTTCCATTGTGCCAAGCTCTTTCTTGTTCTCAGGCTTTATCTCTACGTCGTAGTCCTTAACCGCTTTACTGTCCTTAAGGATTCTCTTGGTAGGATATGTCATGTGAGCAGGACCGGAGCACATATAGAACTTTGCAGGATTTTGGGGATCCTTGGATGCAAATACAATATCTTTAGTTCCCTTACCAATGTACATACCGTCACGAGCTGCGATCTCGTAAACTTCTCCATCAGCAGTAACTGTTCCGTCACCGCCGATATTGATGATGCCAAGCTCTCTTCTTTCAAGGAAATACTGAGCACGAAGTTCATCTCCTGCTTCAAGCTTAAGCTCTTTATTAACAGGCATAGCGCCACCAAATATAATACGATCGATATGGCTGTATACAAGCTTTATATCATCTTCAAAGAAAACCTTCTCAACAAGGAATTCTTCTCTGAGTCTTTTTGTGTCATAATATCTGACATCCTTTGGAGATGCCGCTGTTCTAAGTTCCATTAAATAAACCTCCTTAACCGATGGTACTTTACTATCTATATTGTTTTCATTCAAAAACTCTATATTTTAATGATTCAAACGTTTTCCATACGGAAAATATTTTTTAACGATTCAAATATTATTCCCATATGGAAAAATGTTTAGTTTTAAATGGTCTGTTTTTATCCTATGAAAAAGTATTTAACTATCCGGATATGTTCTTATCATCTTCCAAGGATCTTATTTTCATATCCTTCTATGCATCTTCTTGAAACTTCTGCACTATCAGGCTTAGTATCTTCTAAAGTTGCATGAATATGATCTTTTCTTTCAAGGGCAAATCTTACTATCTGTGTATAATCCATATCTCCAAGGCCGCATCCCATGGACTTTACTTCATTGGCATCAAGTCTGCAGTCTTTAAGATGTATCATAGCAATATCCCTACCAAGGATATCTATAGTTCTTGCAATAGTCTCATCTCTCTTCTCATATTCATAAGGAGATATGAGATTAACCGGATCAAAGATAATCTGAAGATTGGGTGATTCGATCTGATCCAGAACGATCCTTGCTCTTTCGGGAGTAGATACAATGTGTCTCCACACAGGCTCTATTGCTATTATCTGTCCAACGCTTTCTGCATATCTGACTACAGGCCTTAGTCCGTCTATGAATATCTTCAATGCTTCATCAGACCTGGCTGCCTCAGGCTCATAATGATAATCTTCATTGGGCATACCTGTTTCTGTTCCAACTACGCCTGCTCCAAGTATTGATGCAAAGCGAAGGTTGGCCATATATTCTTCCTGAATCTGCTTTAATTTGTCCTTGGAAGGATTGGCAAGATTCTTGTAACAGCCTATTACCGCAACATCAAGATCTGCTTTTTGAAACTCCCTTTTAAGCCACATAGCATAGCCCGGAGTAAGGGCTTCTACAGATGATGGGATATCTTTTACTTTAGAAAGTGCAATATGAACACAGGTAAAACCCTGCCCGCGAATATTTTTGAGTCGTTCTTCAAAGGGTACTTCCATAGAATCATGGAAGCGTAGTCCAAGACTGATCATAACCTTCTCCTTTCGATTTGTCTCCTTTACAGGATGTCAAAAAATACGTCCGAAAATGCATGGATGCATTTCTATATCCCTTTAAAGGATGTAAATACCCCCCACTATCACTTTAGCATATATCATGAAACTTCGTTTCGCTTTATGAAACAAATACAATGCAAAAACAACCATCATAACCCGGCATTATTCATAATCGTGATAATAAAGCTTTATGTTATTAAATCTTTTTGTTATGATATTCCTTTCCTTATCACAACTTCACCATCCTGGCCCTGTATATCAACATTACTTAAAATAAGATTTTTTACATTTTCAGCATATATACCCATCTTGCTGGTATCAGGAACTCCATTTGACATGGCAGGCTGTCCGGCCTTCGCATCATCCTTGTATCTTACTGTGACATTCTCCATAAGGATCTCTTCGATAGGCGATTCAGGAAGTCCAAGATAATACGCGGCAGCATATTCTGTATCTTGTGCACTTATATTTCTAAATACAAGACGGCCTATAGAGGGAGTTCTGTCATCTACAGGAAAGCTTTCTCTTGACTGTACATAATCCGTCTTACCGTCAGGATCGCAGAAATAGAAACTGTTGACTACAAAAGGCGTAAGCACATGATCCATCTCAATATTTTCAAATATTATATTGTCAAGAACAGAATCCTTGCCTCTTCCTCGCCTTGTCTTGATCCTAAGTCCTCTGTCTGTATCATGGAACAGGCAGTCTGTAACCTTGACATTATTAACACCGCCGGCAATCTCAGACCCAACTGTAACAGCACCGTGTCCGGATTCCATGAGGCAGTGTGCCACAAGCATATCGCATGAGGGACGCTTATGTTTCCTTCCCATGTATATCTTACCGGACTTAATTGCTATACAGTCATCTCCAAGACTAAAATGAACGCCAAGAACCCTCATACCGCTACAGGACTCAGGATCGAATCCGTCAGTATTTGGAGAATTCCAGGGATTTTCAATCTTCACATCTATTACATCGATATTCTTTGAAAAATATGGATGAAGCGTCCAGCAGGGTGACTGTCTTATAAGAAGACCTGCCAGCATGATATCACTACAATTATTAACAAAGAACATATTGGGCCTTGCGACAGTAAAATGCTCCTTGTCAATCTTCCACCAGTCATCAAAGCCTGCATTACCATCCAAAGTTCCATGTCCGTATATGGTGCAGTCCTCTACGTCAAATCCTGTGATCATAGACGCATACTGTCTTAAAGGATTGCCTTCCCAGCTTGCAAAGTTATATTCAGACTCTTCATCATAGCTTCTGACAATCCCCGGGAGGATAGGAAGCTTTGACTTATCTTTAGTTCCTATAAGAACTGCCCCATCTTCAATCTCAATACTAATATGAGACTTAAGAAAAAGAGCTGTAACAGCATATCTTCCAGAAGGAATAAGGACTCTTCCGCTTTCAGGGCAGACATTTATAGCTGTCTGAATAGCCATAGTATCGTCATGCTCTCCATCACAGATAGCTCCAAACTCTAAAGCATTAAGAGTAACTGTTTCATGTAAAGTATGTACCGAAAGCTCAGATACACCATCTTCATCGCCGCATGTGTTAGTGATCCGGATCTCATAATCCATATCAGGATGAAGACCTGTTATAAGATTTATGCAACGATCTGTCATCCCACGTACAGGCTTTGAATCAGGAACAATCATACTTTCTTTTGGTATGATTTCATATTCATATTTATAGGTTGTATTATATTTACCGCCATCGTTTATCTTAAGAATGATAAAACGGGCTCCTGTTTTTAGTATTTCAAATGCCATTTTTTAACCTCATGTCGCGAGCAAAGCGAGTGACTAATGGTTCAAATTGGTGGAGCTTGCTACATCATAATATATGCATCAATCATAAGTTTTCTGACATCTGGACTACATGGTGACTCCGAAGGCTTGATACCAATAGAATCATCATTTATAAATTCCTTGATCAGAAATGATCTCATCTTCATTAAACTGATTTTTTTAATTTCAGAATCAGAATCAATATCTTCTTTTAAATCTGCATCCGTTTCTATATTTGTTTTTAAATCTTCATCTATGTGATCCTGGAAAGTTGTATCCAAGTCTTCATCTGCATCTATGTTAAGAAGTCTTATTGCAAGACCTTCATACTTCTCAGCATCGATATGTCCTTCTTTTATTCCCATAAGAAGTACATAACAGGCACATATCTTCACATCATCTTCAAGGCCACAGATCTTATCAATGCTCCTCAAATCAAAAAAGAGCTCTCTTATACCCTGTCTTAATATATCCTCTAAAAGCCTATAATCTTCGTATATCTGGATACTCATATAGCAAAGAGACTCTACTACTGTTTTTAGGAAAAAAATCTTATTAGTAATAATCTCGCTACAGTAAGTACCATTTAAGCCATCATCTCTTATAAGCTCAAATGCCGATCTAAACCTGTCACAGATATCATTGTATCCGTTCTTCTTGTTCCATCTTGTCTCATAATCAGTATAGAAAGGCATATAAAAGCACATATCTTTAATTCCTGATAAGCTGATACTGCTTTCGTCTGTATCCAAAAATCCTATAAGCCTTTCATGCAGACTATCTGCAAGTTTTCTATAATCATCATTGCCCGTCTCATCATATAGATATATGCAAGCCTGACCTATACTATAATCAGATACAGGGATCTTAGCGCCGGATTCAAGATCCTTTTTTAGTTTTTCTGTCAAAAAAAGAAGATTTTCCACAGTTTCACCATTTTTCATCAAATAATCTCCCACTACTGAAAAATCAATAATGTAAGCTCTTACATATATAGCATTATACACGTTTTTATCATGTTTGACGATACAAAAATATAAACTTATTTTTGAGCAAAATCACAAAATTTTACTATTGATATATTTTATGAACAATAGCGCGAGCTTAATACAAATTCAAAAAGGTGAAAAAGCAAAAACTGCTCTTCCACCTTTCCGACTATGAGTAACAGTTTTAAGACTGATACTGCCTAGCTATATGATTGTACTGTTTGAAAATGCTCTGTTTACAAACATATATGACTATTAACTTATGAGTCAGAACCTGTATCATTCTTTTACAGCACCGACATTTACGCCCTTAACAAAGTACTTCTG
>CAMVNV010000050.1 GCA_947168935.1 uncultured Butyrivibrio sp.
TCCCCGTTAGTGATGCATTTTTTCCATGCCTTGTAAGACTCACCGGAAAGACGTTCTTTCATTGTCTCTTCGTTAAATACATTGCTTCCAAAAAGCTCCGGCAATCCCTTTTCTTCGATCTTCATGATCCACCTCCGTATTTTTAAATTGCTGTTTATGAACTTAAATCAAAAAGGGCGCCAAATGATCCGCAGCTTGCGATATCAATTTGGCGCCTTTGCCTGTCATGCCTTGCTTGAAGCAAGACCATATATGCATTTTTGAAATAAAAAAGGGCAGATGGGATATCTCCCACTGCCCGGCCTCATTGTCGAAACAATTGATAGACAGATAATAATCCTGTCAAAAAAATTTGTCAACAGGAAATTTAAAAAATTTTATAACGCATAAAAACATGTTTTTGGTATACCCGGAGTATGAACCTTATTTAATGGGGGTGAATTTATGCATGACAAAATTAATGTCTGGTGTCAATTTATCATAATAATTATTCACGGTTGACAAATTCACTTTACTGCTGCATAATATCAAACAATAAAAAATTGTATACAGGCATACACATAATGAATGCAACGAGGACGTTGCTCGATACTTTAATAAGTGCGAGCTGCGTCTTTTTTTATTTTATTCAAAAAAGGAAAAGGGATCAGATTATGTCGCAGGTAAACGAAAACTATTGCAGTGATCAAAGTGAGTTCTGGAAGATGGAACATGATGCATGTGGTATCGGGGCTGTCGTAAATATTGACGGTCATACTGATAACAAGGTTTTAGATGATGCTCTTACCATTGTTGAGAAGCTTGAGCATAGAGCAGGTAAGGATGCAAGTGGCAAGGTCGGTGACGGCGTAGGTATTCTTACACAGGTTTCTCATGTCTTTTTCAAAAAAGAAGCCAAGAAGCTTGGAATAAACTTGGGTCATGCCAAGGATTATGGTGTGGGTATGTTCTTTTTCCCACAGGATAACCTTAAGAGAAGATTCGCTATGCGTATGTTTGAGGTCATTACAGAAAAAAATGGCCTTAAATTCCTTGGTTGGAGAAAACCGGAAGTTCATCCTGAAATTCTCGGCGATGCTGCAAGAGACTGCATGCCTGAGATCATGCAGTGCTTCATAGAAAGACCAAAGGATGTTGCCCGCGGAATAGATTTTGACAGAAAGCTCTATGTTCTCCGCCGCGAGTTTGAGCAGAGCTCTGATGATACATATATCACATCCCTTTCTTCAAGAACCATCGTATATAAGGGTATGTTCCTTGTATCTCAGCTTCGTAAGTTCTATGAGGATCTTAAGGACCCTGATTTTGAGACAGCTATTGCAATCGTGCATTCACGTTTTTCAACTAACACAACACCTAGCTGGGAGAGAGCACATCCATACAGATTTATCGCTCACAATGGTGAGATCAATACTATAAGAGGTAATAAGGACAGAATGCTCGCAAGAGAAGAGACTATCACATCTTCTCCTCTTGGAAGCGATCTTGATAAGGTATTCCCTGTTATCTCTGCTCAGGGTTCAGACTCAGCTATGCTGGATAACACTCTTGAGTTTATGTATATGAATGGTATAGATCTTCCACTTGCAGTAATGATGACTATTCCTGAGCCATGGAAGCACAATCACTTCATGGATGATGACAAAAAAGACTTCTATCATTACTATGCAACAATGATGGAACCATGGGATGGCCCTGCTGCGATTCTTTTCACAGATGGTGAGATCGTTGGTGCTACTCTTGACAGAAATGGTCTTAGACCCAGCCGTTATTACATCACAGATGATAACAGACTTATTCTTTCATCTGAGGTTGGCGTACTTGATATAGAGCCTGAGCATATCACTGTTAAGTCCCGTCTTCAGCCGGGCAGGATCCTTCTTGTAGATACAGCTAAGAAGAGGATCATCTCTGATGAAGAGTGCAAGCAGTACTATGCAAGCCAGAATCCATACGGTGAATGGCTTGACAGAAACCTTATGCGCCTTAAGACTCTGTCTATTCCTAATAAGAAGATACCTACACACTCTCAGGAAATGAGAGATAAGCTCTATAAGGTATTTGGTTATAGCTATGAGGATGTTAAGACAGGCATTCTTCCAATGGCAACTAATGGTATAGAAGCAACTGCATCCATGGGTCATGATGTTCCTCTTGCAGTTCTTTCTGAGAGAAGTCAGCCTCTTTTCAACTACTTCAAACAGCTCTTTGCCCAGGTTACAAACCCTCCGATCGACTCACTTCGTGAAGAGATAGTTACTGATACAACAGTATATGTTGGCTCAGATGGTAACCTTTTAAATGCAAGTTCTGAAAACTGCAGAGTACTTGAAATTGATAATCCTATTCTTACAGGTGTAGATATCATGAAGATCAAGAACCTGGATCAGCCGGGCCTTAAGTCCAAGGTGATATCACTTCTATACTATAAGAATACTCATATTGAAAAAGCTATAGAGCAGCTTCTTGTATCTGTAGACAGAGCATATGCTAAGGGATACAACATTGTGATCCTTTCTGACAGAGGAGTTGATGAAAACCATGTTCCGATTCCATCACTTCTTGCAGTATCAGCTGTTGAGCAGCATCTTGTTTCTACTAAGAAAAGAACTGCTGTATCAATCATCCTTGAAAGCGGTGAGCCAAGAGATGTTCATCAGATGGCTACACTTCTTGGATTTGGTGCAAGAGCTATTAATCCTTATCTTGCTCATGAATGTATCGCAGAGCTTATTGATATAGGAATACTTGATAAGGACTACCACACAGCGATTGCTGATTTTAACAGTGCTATCCTTCATGGAATCGTTAAGACAGCTGCTAAGATGGGTATCTCAACACTCCAGTCTTATCAGTCAGCAAGAATATTTGAAGCTATTGGTCTTTCCAAAGAGCTTATAGATAAGTATTTTACCGGAACAGTATCAAGAGTAGGCGGAATCGGACTTAAAGAGATCGGCAATGAAGTCACACTTCGCCATGACCACGCTTTTGATCCAATGGGCCTTGTTACAGATACAAGCCTTGACAGCATGGGATTCCATAAGCTTAGAAGCGGTGATGAAAAAGAGGATCATCTCTATAATCCTCAGACTATCATTGCTCTTCAGCAGGCTACAAGAACAGGTGACTATGCAAGATTCAAGGAATATACAGCACTTGTTGATAATGAAAAGCCTCATACACTTCGTGGCCTTCTTACATTTGAACATATAAATAAGCCTATACCAATTGAAGAGGTTGAACCTGTATCTGAGATCGTAAAGCGCTTTAAGACAGGTGCCATGTCCTATGGATCTATTTCTGAAGAAGCGCACGAGACACTTGCTATTGCCATGAACAGACTTGGCGGTAAGTCTAATACAGGTGAAGGCGGCGAGAATCCTAACCGCTTTGGAACAGAGAAGTGCAGTGCCATAAAGCAGGTTGCATCAGGTAGATTTGGCGTTACAAGTGAATACCTTATTAATGCAAAAGAGATCCAGATCAAGATGGCACAGGGTGCTAAGCCTGGTGAAGGTGGTCACCTTCCTGGCGGAAAAGTTTATCCATGGATCGCGGAAAGAAGATATTCAACACCTGGTGTTGCTCTTATATCACCGCCTCCGCACCATGATATTTACTCGATCGAAGATCTGGCACAGCTTATATACGATCTTAAGAATGCCAACAGAAAGGCAAGGATCTCAGTTAAGCTAGTATCTGAAGCTGGCGTAGGTACTATAGCATCAGGTGTTGCCAAGGCCGGTGCCCAGGTAATCCTTGTATCAGGTTATGACGGAGGAACAGGTGCTGCTCCTCAGAGTTCTATCCATCATGCAGGACTTCCATGGGAGCTTGGACTTGCAGAAGCGCACCATACTCTTATAGAAAGCGGACTTCGTGAAAAGGTAATCATCGAAACAGATGGTAAGCTCATGAGCGGAAGAGATGTTGCGATCGCAGCGCTTCTTGGTGCAGAGGAATTCGGTTTTGCAACAGCTCCACTTGTAACTATGGGCTGTATGATGATGAGAGTCTGCAACAAGGATACATGTCCTTTTGGTATTGCAACTCAGAATGCAGAGCTTCGTAAGAGATTTAAGGGCAAGCCTGAATATGTTATGAATTTCATGAATTTCATAGCTCAGGAACTTCGAGAGATCATGGCAGAGCTTGGATTTAAGACAGTTAACGATATGGTCGGAAGATCTGACTGCCTCAAGATGAAGGATCATCAGATAACAGAAAGAGCAGAAACAGTAGATCTTAATTTGGTTATCGATTCTTCTTATGCTAAGGTTCCGGGAAGACATTTCGATCCATCCAAGGTTTATGATTTCCACCTTGAAAAAACAATCGATGAGTCAGTTCTTCTTTCTAAGTTTAAAAAGGCACTTAATACCGGCGAAGCTACAAGCGTAAGCGTAAAGGTAAGCAGTACTAACAGAACAGTAGGAACGATCTTTGGATCAGAAGTTACTGAAAAGTTTGGAGAAAGTCTTCCTGAAGATACATTTACAGTAAACTGCGAAGGCGGCGGTGGCCAGTCCTTTGGTGCATTCCTTCCTAAGGGCGTGACATTAAGACTTTCTGGTGATGCCAACGACGGATTTGGTAAGGGACTTTCAGGAGGAAAACTTGTTGTAGTACCTCCTAAGGGATCAGTATTCGATTCTTCTAAAAATATTATTATCGGTAATGTTGCTCTTTACGGCGCTACATCCGGTAAAGCTTATATAGCAGGCGTTGCAGGAGAAAGATTCTGTGTCAGGAATTCAGGCGCAGTAGCAGTTGCAGAAGGCTGCGGTGACCACGGTCTTGAATATATGACAGGAGGACTAGCTGTAATACTTGGTTCTACCGGTAAGAACTTTGCAGCTGGTATGAGCGGCGGTATAGCTTATGTTCTGGATGAGCAGCATGATCTTTATAAGAGAATGAACAAGAACATGGCATCCTTAAATGAGGTAACAGAAAAGTATGACATCGAAGAGCTTAAAAATGTCCTTGAAGATTATGTAAGAGAGACAGGCTCTGAGCATGGAAGAAAAATACTTGATAACTTTGAAGAATATCTTCCTCATTTCAAGAAGATAGTTCCTAATGACTATCAGAAGGTCCTTGCAGTTATCAGCAAGTATGAAGAGCAGGGTCTTAAAAGAAGTAATGCGGTTCTTGAAGCCTTTAATGAAATAACACATAAAGGAGCATGATCATGGGCAAGTCTACAGGATTTATGGAATTTAGAAGAGTTGATGAAAACTCTGTAAGCGTAAAAGACAGGATTAAGAATTTTAATGAATTTCACAGACATTTAGGTGAAGAGGACAGAAGGCAGCAGGCTTCAAGATGTATGGACTGCGGCGTTCCAATGTGCCAGTCAGCTATAAAGCTCAAAGGCATGGTTACAGGATGTCCTTTACACAATCTTATTCCTGAATGGAATGATGAAATATATAAGGGACACTATGAACATGCTCTTTCAAGACTTCTTAAGACCAGCAACTTCCCTGAATTTACCGGAAGAGTATGTCCCGCCCTTTGTGAAAAGGCCTGCATATGCGGCACAGTTGAAGATTCTGTAACTATTCACAACAACGAGCTTTTCCTTATAGAAAAGGGTTTTGAAGAAGGTTATATGAAGCCAAGGATTCCGCTTGTAAGAAGTGGCAAAAAAGTTGCCGTGATCGGAAGCGGACCAGCAGGACTAGCTGTAGCAGATCAGCTTAATCACAGAGGTCACAGCGTAACTGTTTATGAAAAGGATGACAGAATTGGCGGACTTCTTATGTATGGTATTCCTAATATGAAGCTCCAAAAGGAAGTCATCATCAGAAGACAAAAGCTCATGGAATCTGAAGGAGTAGTATTCAAAACATCTGTTGATGTTGGTAAGGATATTAAGGCTTCTGAACTTCTTAAACAGTTTGATGCAGTTGTTCTTTGCTGCGGTGCTAAGAATCCAAGACCTCTTGCTGCTGCAGATATGAAGAATACAAATGGTATATATTATGCAGTTGATTTCCTTAAGTCAACTACTAAGGCAATCATCGGAAGTGGTGCTCTTTTGCAGGACAAGGTTACACTTGGATCTGCCAAGGATAATTCTTATATAAGTGCTAAGGACAAAAATGTAGTTATCGTTGGCGGCGGTGATACAGGTAATGACTGCGTAGGTACTTGTATAAGACATGGCTGCAAGTCAGTTACTCAGATAGAGATGATGCCCTGTCCTCCAAAGGAAAGAGCTGCATCTAATCCATGGCCTGAATGGCCAAAGGTCTTAAAGACTGATTATGGTCAGGAAGAAGCTATCGGAGTATTTGGAAGTGATCCAAGAATCTATGAGACAACTATCAAAGAAGTTGTCGCTAAGAATGGAAAGCTTATAGCAGTTAAGACCGTTAAGGTTAAGTTTGATAATGGAAAGCTTGTTGAAGTTCCTGGTACAGAAAATACTATTAAGTGCGATCTTCTGCTTATTGCAGCAGGATTTATCGGCTGTCAGGAATATGTTGCCAAGGATTTTGGAGTAGCTCTTTCAAATAGAAATACAGTATCTACTTCAGATCCGGATCTTTATAGCACCAATGTTAAAAAGGTATTTACAGCAGGAGATATGCACAGAGGTCAGTCACTTGTAGTATGGGCTATCGCAGAAGGAAGAGCCTGTGCAAAAGAAGTTGACGAGTACCTTATGGGGTATAGCAACATGCAGTGAAAAGATGAAAACTTATGGAACAAGCATTATCTGCATGTTTCAAAATACAGTGAATAGGTATTAGGAGGATATAAGGATGTGCACAATATTAGGATTTTGCTCAAGGAGAGCAAAAGAAGAAGTATGTGAGGACATGCTTCAAAAATGTGCTTCAAGAGGACCAGACATGGCCAGAGTTCAGAGGGTCGAGGAAGGCGTTCTTGGATTTGGAAGATTATCTATTATGGGACTTACCGAGAAAGGTATGCAGCCCTTTAATCATAAAGGTAATTCACTTGTATGTAATGGCGAGATTTATGGATTTAGAAAACTCAAAGACTATCTTATTGGTTTAGGTTACAGCTTTGAATCTGACAGTGACTGCGAGATTCTTCTGCCACTGTATGAAAGACTTGGAACAGCTATGTTCTCACTTCTTGATGCAGAGTTTGCTCTCATCATTTATGACCACAAGAAAAGAACCTTTGTAGCAGCAAGAGATCCGATCGGAATCAGACCTCTTTATTATGGATATGACAAGGATAGCAGCATCGTATTTGCATCTGAGCCTAAGATGCTCACAGATGTCTGCGATAAGATAATGCCATTCCCTCCAGGATATTACTATGAATATGGTAAGTTCATTAAATATGCTGATCCTTCAAGTGTAGAAGGTGAGTATACAGATGGAGATCTTGAGGATATTTGTAAAGGTATACACGATAAACTTGTAACAGGTATTGTAAAAAGACTTGATGCTGATGCAAATGTCGGTTTTCTCCTTTCAGGAGGACTTGATTCTTCACTTGTATGCGGCGTAGCTGCCAAGATCATGGATAAGCCTCTCGAAACTTATTCTATCGGTATGGATATCGATGCAATCGACCTTAAGTATGCAAGAGAGGTTGCAGATTATATCGGAAGTAACCACCACGAAGTCATCATTTCAAGAGATGATGTAGTTGAGGCTCTAGATACAGTAATTAAGACTCTTGGAACCTATGATATTACAACTATAAGAGCATCAATTGGTATGTATCTTGTATGTAAGTGGATCCATGAGAACACTGATACAAGAGTTATCCTTACAGGTGAAATCTCAGATGAGCTTTTTGGATATAAATACACAGACTTTGCACCATCTGCTCAGGCTTTCCAGGATGAAGCTGCAAAGCGTATCAGAGAGCTTCATATGTATGACGTTCTTCGTGCAGACAGATGTATCTCAGTTAACTCATTAGAGGCAAGAGTTCCTTTTGGAGATCTTGATTTTGTAAACTACGTAATGGGTATTGATCCTGAGCTTAAACTCAACACATATGGCATGGGCAAATATCTTTTAAGACATGCCTTTGAAGAAGATGAAGTCATCCCTGAAAACATCCTTATGCGTGAGAAGGCAGCCTTCTCTGATGCAGTTGGACATTCACTTCGCGACGACCTTGTAGAGTATGCAGAGAGCCTTTATACAGATGAAGAGTTTGAGGCAGGATGCGAAAAGTACGATTTTGCCAAGCCTTTCACTAAGGAATCTCTTCTTTACAGAGATATCTTTGAAAAATATTATCCTGGCAATGCCCAGATGGTAGCAGACTTCTGGATGCCTAATAAAGAGTGGGAAGGCTGCGATGTTAATGATCCTTCTGCCCGCGTACTTGCTAACTACGGAGCAAGCGGAGTATAAAGGGTGAGATTTTTATAACTACCTTATGTGCCTGTCATCAAGACCTGTGGCACCGACTAATAAAAGGATTTATTCGTATTATGAGATACCCTCGTATTATCTTATAAAAGCGAATAGATCCTTTTTATAAATGCGTTTATTTTGCTGTGGTATTACCTTATAGGTGCTCTAATTTAGCAAGGACACGGTGGCAAAATTTTGATGAATAATATATAATATCTCACATATAATTTTTGGGGGAATGGCGGTCTATTAAGTCAATGAATAATCAGGATTTAAACTTGATCCAAAGGAAAATTGCCGGGTATCCGGAAAGGTTAGGGAAGATGCAAAAGCGCTACGGCGCTGTCTTTGCTCCAAATGCTTCGGAGATAGCTTCAGCCATCAAAGGACTAAATGCATACATGCTTCAGCTTAAAGTAAACAGAGGCTCTTTTGAAAAGCTCTATAAAGAGATCGAGAGCGACTGTACAAAGCTTGAAGAAATAGAAAAAAGCCTTGATAAAGCTGAACTTTCAGAATCGATAAGGCTTAGTCTTGTGCAGGTAATGCATGCAAAGGCAACCGCAAGTGATTATGTGAATTCCATAGATGCTCAGCTTGACGTAGCAGCAGTTGCCAAGGAAAAGCTTGAACTTGCCCAGAAGCAAAAGAAAACGATAGATGTGATTAATCTTCTTACTATGATTCAAAAGGGAGATGGATATAAATTATGAAAACTAAAAATGTTATCAAAAGTGCTTTGGTATTAGTAGCCGGTGTGGCAGCAGTAGTAAGTCTTTTATATTATTCAAGTGATGTGATCATTAATTTTGGAATTGTATTATTCAGGATAGCTATGATCGCAGCTATAGTTATAGCCATTGCCGGAGCTCTTTTCACAGGTGTTCCTGTTATAAAGTATGTAGTAGCAAGAAATAAAAGGATCAAGGAAGAAGCTAAGAGAAAGGCTGAAGAGGAAGAACTTATCCGCAGGAAAAAGGAAGATGTCAGAGGCCTTGTTAATCAGCTTATCATGGATGAACCTGATTTTGCTGAGCCCGGACAGACTTTGATTAAGTATATGAACCAGATGGATGAGTTTGTTGAAAGAAACGACAAGCTTTTTACCATAAATGATATGAAAGAGTTTGAGGGTATGAAGGAGATCATCTCTCAGGCCAAGAACGCTCTGTACCACAACTGCAGAGGCGCAGTTAATCTTTTTGTGGCACTTGAGAGTTCAGGAGAATTTAATGCAGAATTTGACAAAGTGATAGAAGAAAATGATGAGCTTATCAAGAACTCGCAGAATTTTCTTTTAGAGCTTGCCAGATACACAAATGAACAGAATGAAGATACGGATGCAGTTACTTTGGTTCAGGACTATGCAAGTGCGATCAGCCAGTCCTTAAGGCATACCTATAACTGATCACTCTGTCTTGAAATGTGCAGCGCATGCGCGTTTTTGAAATAAACGTTTTATAAGAAATATTCTTAAGAAAAAGGGGAGATGAAAATGAATAAAGGAAAATTTTTAAAGGGGGCACTTGCGCTAACTTTAGCGCTTTCAGTTACTGCGTGCAGTGGCAGTATGACTTCTAATTCAACACTGGAAAATGCGCTTAGTTATGATGATGCAGTTACTGAGCTTAATACTTTTGTTAAAAAGATTGACCCTCAGACAACAACAGCAAGACTTGATGTGGATATGGATAACGCGTCTGTAGCAGATTCACTTGCTGACATCAGTACCTTCGATATGGTTCTTGAGGGAAGCGGACAGATCAATATCGAGATCGCTGCTCCTTCTGAGTTCAGTGGATCATCCTATCCGGATGAGTGGCTAGTGGCAGTTGGAAAGAAGTTCAACGAAGCTGGCTACACAGTAGATGGTAAGAGTGTTTCAGTTTCAGTTAGAAAGATATCCTCAGGTGAGACTCTTACTTATATTACTAATGGCGGATATCAGCCTGATCTGTATATCCCTTCTAATGAGATGTGGGGTGAGATGCTTACTTCAAGCGGTGTAAGTGCGACTAAGCTTACAGACAGAATTGCAGGTAATACAGCTGGTATCCTTATGTCCAAGGATGTTTACAACACTTATAAAGAAAAGTACGGTGATGTAACTGTTGATGGAGTTTTGAAGGCAGCTATTGCAGGAGACCTTGTATTTGCTTATACAAACCCATATACATCAGCTACAGGTATGAACATTCTTTGTTCCATGCTTCATGCATTTGATGCTTCCAACCCTCTTTCAGACAGTTCTATAGATCAGCTTGTTCAGTATCAGAACAATGCTCCTACAGCAGCATATACAACATCTATTCTTAAGGAATCTGCTGCAAAGGGTATCATTGATGCCATGGTAATGGAAGAGCAGACCTACATCAACACACCTGAGCTTAAGGACTATGTATACACACCTGCAGGTGTGCGTCATGATCACCCTGTTTATGCTTTTGGATGGACAGATGATAATGAGATGGAAGTTGCCAAGCTGTTCGTTGATTATTGTCTGAGTAGTGACAGTCAGGATATGGCTAAGGAAAGAGGCTTCAACCTCCACGAGGATTATGTTTCTGAGGATTATGGAATGAGCGGTTCTGATTACCTTTCAGCTCAGAAGGTTTGGAAGACCAATAAGAACGGAACACGTCCTACAATTGCCGTATTCGTAACAGACGTTTCAGGTTCTATGAGCGGAACACGTATCAATGCGTTAAGAGAGTCACTCCTTAATACAATGCAGTACATTGATTCAAGCAGCTATATCGGACTTGTAAGTTATAGTGATAAGGTATATATCAACCTTCCAATTGGCCAGTTTGATAATAAGCAAAGAGCATACTTCAGCGGTGCTGTTAAGGATCTTGAGCTTGGCGGTCAGACAGCTACATATGATGCAGTACTTGTTGGAATGAAGATGCTTCTTGATGCAAGCGAAGAGATTCCAAATGCTAATCTTATGCTCTTCGTTCTTTCAGACGGAGCACAGAATGCAGGATATGAGCTTAAGAGGATCACTCCTATCGTTGGAGGTCTTGGAATCTCTGTTTATACTATCGGATATGAGATGACTGAGTCAGACAAAAAAGATCTTCAGACTCTTTCTTCTATCAATGAAGCAGTTTGTATCGATGCAAGCTCAGATGATATCGTTAACGAACTTAGAAACCTGTTCAATGTAAACATGTAAAGGATCACTGAATAGGATTGACAAAAACATCATTTGGCGAAATAATAATTCGGTGTTAAAGATTAAATGATTTTGATTTCTTCAAATTGTTTTTTTACATCTGAATAATTTGAGTATTTAAAGAAAAGCTGACAAAGGTGTTGGGGATTCTCATTATTTCCTGCACCCTTATGTCAGCTTTTTTGTAACCATTTTTTTAGTATATGTAGGAGACTGCGATGTTATCAGAAGATCGAATTGGCGAAGAGTGTGGTGTTTTTGGCATGTATGACCTTTCCGGAGGCGATGTTGCAAGGTCCATCTATTATGGACTTGAGTCCCTTCAGCACAGAGGTCAGGAGAGCTGCGGTATAGCAGTAAGTGATACGAACGGCCCGAAGGGTAAAGTAATCTCCCATAAGGACATGGGCCTTGTAAACGAGGTATTTACAGGAGAAGATATCGAAAAGCTTGTTGGTAACATAGGCGTTGGCCATGTAAGATATTCAACAGCAGGCTCATCTGTAAGAGAAAATGCCCAGCCCCTTGTTCTTAATTATGTAAAGGGCACACTTGGACTTGCCCACAACGGTAATCTTACCAATGCTCCGGAGCTTAGAGAAGAGCTCGCATACACAGGAGCTATATTCCAGACAACCATCGACTCAGAGCTTATAGCTTATCTTATTGCAAGGCAAAGACTTAAAACTTCCAGCGTAGAAGAAGCTGTTGCTCTTGCCATGCCCCAGATCAAAGGCGCATACAGCCTTGTCATAATGTCTCCTCGAAAACTTATAGGTGCAAGAGATCCTCACGGATTCAGACCTCTTGTCCTTGGCAAAAGAGATAATGCATATATCTTCGCATCCGAGACCTGCGCTCTTGATACAATTGATGCAGAGTATATTAGAGATGTAGAACCCGGCGAAATAGTAACAATAACAGCAGACGGTCAGATACTTTCTAATAAAACAAGATGCATTCCTGAAAAAGAGCATGGACACTGTATCTTTGAATATATCTATTTTGCCAGACCAGATTCTGTACTTGATGGTCAGAGCGTGTATGATGCAAGAATTAGAGCAGGAAGATTCCTCTACAAAGATGACCCGATAGAAGCAGACATAGTTGCAGGTGTTCCGGAATCAGGTAATGTTGCAGCTCTTGGCTATTCCATGGAGTCAGGAATTCCTTACGGACAGGTATTTGTCAAAAACTCTTATATAGGAAGAACCTTTATTAAGCCAGGTCAGAAGAATCGTGAAAGTAGTGTAAAGGTTAAGCTCAACGCCCTCAATCACGCCGTTAATGGTAAAAGAGTTGTTATTATTGATGATTCTATTGTAAGAGGTACAACTTCAGACAGGATCATAAGAATGCTTCGCGATGCAGGAGCTAAAGAAGTTCACATGAGGATCTCATCCCCGCCATTCTTATGGCCATGCTACTTCGGAACGGATATACCTGCAAGAGATCAGCTTATTGCCTATAACAAAAGTATAGAAGATATAAGAAAGATAATAGGCGCAGATACCCTTGGATATCTTGGTCTTAACAGACTAAGTGAACTTGTAGACAACAAGATGTCTATCTGCGAAGGCTGCTTTACAGGAAAGTATCCTGAAGAGCCTCCTGTTGACGATATCCGCGGCGAGTTCGAAGCATAAATTGAACATATATAATAAGATGCATAAGTATCTTGTTATCAAATACTGTGATCAGATCAGCATAAGTACATAAGAGGCTAAGCTTCATTCTTATGCTGATTTTTTATTTCTTTGTTTATGGTATGATAGAAACTGGCAATTTGTTTGAAAGGGAGGAGAGTCTATGCTTAGAATAGGAATGCTTACAAGTGGCGGTGACTGCCAGGCGCTCAATGCAGCTATGCGAGGCGTTGTTAAGTGCCTTGCTACCAGCGGAACTGAAATGGAAATCTACGGATTTTTAAATGGCTATAAGGGCCTTATAAACAGTGATTTTAAGATGCTTACACCAAGGGATTTTTCCGGAATCCTTACAAGAGGTGGCACGATCCTTGGATCATCAAGAGTTCCATTTAAGACAATTCATGAACCTGATGAGCAGGGCAAAGATAAAGTCGCATCTATGAAACAGACCTATTACAAGCTTCAGCTTGATGTTCTTGTAGTCCTTGGCGGTAATGGTTCTCAAAAGACTGCCAACCTTCTTAGAGAAGAAGGGCTCAATATAATATCACTTCCCAAGACAATAGATAATGACCTCTGGGGCACCGATATGACCTTCGGTTTCCAGAGTGCAGTTGATGTTGCTACTAATGCAATTGACTGTATTCATACAACAGCCGATTCCCATGGAAGAGTATTTATAGTAGAAGTAATGGGACATAAGGTAGGATGGCTTACTCTTAACGCAGGAATTGCAGGAGGTGCTGATATCATACTGGTTCCAGAGATCCCTTATGATATAGATAAGGTTATAGAAGCAATAGAAAAGCGTGCAGCTAACGGTTCCAGATTTACCATTCTTGCAGTTGCAGAAGGTGCTATTTCCAAAGAAGATTCCAAGCTTACCAAGAAAGAGTATAAAAAGAAACTGGCTGGTCATGCTTTTCCTTCAGTGTCTTATCAGATCGCAGATCAGATCCAGAAAAAGACTGGCCGCGAAGTAAGAGTTACAGTTCCTGGTCACATGCAAAGAGGCGGCGTACCTGATCCTTACGACAGAGTATTTGCAAGCCGTGTTGGCGTAGAGGCAGGTAAGCTTATCCTGAACAAAGAGTACGGCTATATGATAGCTTACAAGAATCGTGAAATGGTCAAGGTTCCACTTAAAGAAGTTGCAGGAAAGCTCAAAACTCTACCTAAAGATTCAAGCATAATTAAAGAAGCTAAAATGCTGGGAATCTGTTTTGGAGACTGATCTGTGTTATAATATGGTGATGACTTCATGGACTAGTAGAGTTAAATAACAGAAATACGAAAAGGGTATACTTAGATGCCATACGTAGCATTATATAGAAAATTCCGTCCACCGACATTTGAAGATGTTAAAGGACAGGATCACATTGTAACCACACTTAAAAATCAGATAAGATCAGACCGTGTAGGCCATGCATACCTTTTTTGCGGAACCCGTGGAACTGGTAAGACATCTGTCGCCAAGATCTTAGCAAGAGCCGTTAACTGTGAACATCCGGTTGATGGTAATCCCTGCGGCGAATGCGAGACCTGCAAAGCTATTAGTGAAGGCAGATGCGTAGATGTGGTTGAGATCGATGCTGCATCCAACAACGGTGTTGATAATATCAGAACTATCATTGATGAAGTTTCCTATTCTCCTACTATGGGCAAGAAAAAAGTATACATCATCGATGAGGTTCATATGCTCTCTACAGGAGCCTTCAATGCGCTTTTAAAAACACTTGAAGAGCCTCCGGAATATGTTCTGTTCATTCTGGCTACTACTGAAGTTCAGAAGATACCGATCACTATTTTATCAAGATGCCAAAGATATGATTTTCATCGTATTACTATAGATACTATTGAAGACAGGCTGAAGGAAGTTACTCAGTCAGAAGGTATCAATGCGCAGGAGAAAGCTCTTCGTTATATAGCAAGGGCAGCAGACGGATCAATGAGAGATTCACTTAGTCTTCTTGATCAATGCGTTGCATTTAATTATGGACAAGAGCTTACATATGATAAGGTACTTGGTGTACTTGGTGCAGTAGATACAGCGGTATTTGGGCAGATGTTTGAAGCGTTAAAAGATGCTGATGCCAAAAGTGCCCTTAACATTCTTGCTGATGTTGTTATTCAGGGAAGAGAGCTTTCACAGTTCATAGCCGATTTTGTATGGTATCTTAGAAATTTGATGCTTGTATCAACATCTGATAATGTTGAAGATGTTGTTGATATTTCTACAGATAATCTCAAGGTCTTAAAAGATCAGGCTGCTGCATCTGACATAGATACTATTATGCGATTTATAAGCGTCTTTTCAGAGCTTGAAGCAAGTTTGCGTTTTGCAGCTCAAAAGCGTATTCTGATTGAAATGGCTCTTATAAGGATATGCCGTCCTCAGATGGATGGAGTATCTGATGAAGGCCTTGCAAGCCGTGTCAGAGCCCTTGAAGTTAAGGCACAGGAATCTGCTGACGTTATCAGGAAGATAAAAAGCGGTCAGATAAGGGTGGCAGGAGGCGCTTTGCCAGAAGGCAGCGCAGATATAAAGCCTGTAGCAGCTAAGAAGCTTGATAAGCCTGTTCCTGAAGATATAAAGGCAGTTGTTGACGGCTTTGAACGCTTTCTTGGCGGGATGAAGGATTCTGCTCTTAAGATAGCTATGAGAACAGACAGACCAAGACTTTCACTTGGAGCTGACAATACCCTTCAGATGGTATTTAGCGGAATTCAGGGACCTCTTGTAGAGGCTCAGAAAGCTACTCTTGAACAGGAGCTTGCGGATGCTTTTGGCAAGGATATAAAGGTTGAGATAAGAACTCTTGCTCCCGGTGAACAGTTCGAGCAGTCTTATGTTGATCTTGAAGCTATTAAGTCTGCAATTCAGTTTGATGTAGTTACCGAGGAAGAGGTAGTCAGACCTGAAATTAAGGCTCTAGAACAGGATATGGATGCTGGAGCTATTGATGAAGGTTCATTTGAAGGTGCTATGCCTGATACTATTCAGGATATGAGCCCTGAGGATGATGGCAATTCTTTTGAGGAAAAAGAAGAGCCTGAGGAAATCTGATACTGATGTGGTTGCAGGATCAGTTGATGCTGGTAATTAGAACATAGAATTATTTCATATGTCTTTTTATAAAATGGATTTTACGGAGGTATTTAATTATGAGTAAGCGTGGAGGATTTCCCGGAGGAATTCCAGGAAACATGAATAATCTGATGAAGCAGGCACAGCGTATGCAGCGTCAGATGGAAGAGAATCAGAAGGAGCTTGAGACTAAGGAGTTCACAGCAAAAGCTGGCGGCGGTGCAGTAGAAGCTACTGTTACAGGTGCTAAAGAGCTTAAGGCTATCAAGATCTCTCCTGAAGCTGTTGACCCTGATGATGTAGAAATGCTTCAGGATCTTATTGTTGCAGCTGTTAATGAGGCTATGGGCGAAGCTGATAAGGCTAACGCAGAGGCACTTGGCAAGATGACAGGTGGACTTGGCGGATTAGGCGGCCTTGGCGGAGGATTTGGATTCTAATGGATCTGTATAGCGGCCATGTCAACAAGCTCATTGAAGAGCTTGCTTCTCTCCCCGGAATAGGAGGAAAGTCAGCGCAAAGACTGGCATTTTATATTATTAATATGCCAAAAGACCGTGTTGCAAGACTTTCCGGAGCTATTAACGATGCCAGGGAGAATGTTCATTACTGTAAGAAATGCTGTACACTTACAGATGGGGATCTGTGCCCTATCTGCTCAAATGACAGCAGGGATCAGTCAACTATCATGGTAGTTGAGAACTCAAGAGATCTTGCAGCATATGAAAGAACAGGAAAATATAATGGTCTTTATCATGTACTCCAGGGTGTTATCTCACCAATGCTTGGTGTGGGGCCTTCGGATATAAGACTTAAAGAACTTATACAGCGTCTTCAGACTGAGGATATCAAGGAAGTTATCCTTGCAACAGGCTCAAGTCTCGAAGGCGAAACGACAGCTATGTATGTGAGCAAACTGGTGAAGCCCACAGGTATCAAGGTTACGCGTATCGCAAGCGGTGTACCTGTTGGAGGGGATCTGGAATATATTGATGAAGTGACACTACTTCGTGCACTAGAGGGAAGGACGGAAATATGAGCGTAAAGAGAGAATTCATTGGGGAAACAGAAAAGGGACAGGCAGTATATCTTTTCCATATTACTAATAAAAATGATATGGAAGTTACAGTCCTTAATTACGGTATCAACATTCAGAATGTCTTTGTAAAGGACAAGAATGGTAACAGATGTGATGTAGTTCTTGGATTTGATGATCTTGAGGGCTATAAGGACAACAAGCCTACTCTTGGATCTACTATCGGACCTTCAGCTAACCGTGTTGAGGGTGGTAAGTATACTATCGCAGGTAAGGAATACCATCTTCCTCTCAACGAGAATGGTATGAATAACCTTCATACAGATTTTGACAATGGTTTCCATAAGACTGTATGGGACAGCGAAGAGGGAGATAACCTTGTAAGATTTACTTATAAGGCTGCTGATGGTGAGCTTGGATTCCCTGGTAACCGCGAGTTCACAGTTGAAGTTTCTCTTTCTGATGATAATGAGCTGGGACTCCACTACCATGCAGAGAGTGATGCAGATACTCTTATAAATGTAACTAACCACACATATTTTAACCTTGGTGGAAGCGGAAACGGCAAGATCCTTGGCCATGTTCTTCAGCTTAATTCTCACTACTTTACACCTGTTAAGGATAAAGGTTCTATCCCTTCAGGCGAAAAGCGCGAAGTTAAGGGAACTCCTCTTGATTTCACAACTCCTAAGACAATCGGACAGGATATTAATTCCGACTATGAGCAGGTTGCACTTGCAAATGGTTATGATCATAACTTCATTATTGACGGCGGCGTTGATGAAGTTGGAAATGCAACTGGAGAAATGCGTGAGTTTGCTATAGTTACAAACCCTGTAACTGGAATCACAATGCATGCTTCAACTAACCTTCCTGGCTTCCAGTTCTATTCAGCTAACTTCCTTAAGGATCTTGTTGGCAAGAACGGCTATGAGTACGGCCAGTATGATGGACTTTGCCTTGAAACACAGACATATCCTAATGGTGTTAACACACCTTCATTCCCAAGCCCTGTATATGGACCAAACCGTCCATATGATGCGGTAACAGTTTATAAATTCAACTAATAATAGTTGATCTTATGATCTGATGGGGAATCACTTATTTTGCTTTGTGTATGAAAATTGCTGATGTGGAGGACTGATGGCAGAAGTCAGAAACTTTAGAGATTACAGCAGAAATTTCAGAAATGAAGATGCACCGGATGAAGATACCGGTGCATCTTTTTCCAGAGAGCCATCTTATCAGGAGAAGATAAGAAATCACAGACTTATTGTCTTTTACAGAACTATTTTCTTGCTGATAGCAGCAGTAGTAATAGTTGTGTTTATCTACATGAACTGGCATAACAAGGTATATTCGGAGTCGCGCGTTTTGAGCTCAACTTCACTTACCGGAATGTCCGGTGTTACGGTTCTTCCTCTTGGACAGAATATCCTTAGATATAGTAAAGATGGTATAAACTGTATGTCAGCTGATGGCAGAGCTCTTTGGAATATGACTTATGATATGCAGGCACCTGTAGTCAGGATCTGCGGCGAAACGGTTGCAGTTGGTGATTACAATGGTAATACTATCTACGTAGCCAATTCAGAAGGAACACTTGGTAGTTTTGGAACTAATCTTCCAATAAGAGACTTTTGTGTATCCTCTCAGGGCGTAGTCGCAGTAATACTTGATGATGATGACATTACCAGAATTAAACTTTTTGATACTTCCGGTAAAGAGCTTGCTGCTATAAAAGCTACCATGGCTAATAGTGGATATCCTACAAGTATGTCCATATCGCCTAATGGAGAGCTTCTTGCAGTATGTTATCTGAAAGAGGCAAGCGGATCCATGCAGACCAGAGTAACTTTTTTTAACTTTGGAGCAGTAGGCCAGAACGAAACGGATAATATGGTTAGTTCTTTTAAATATGAAGATACGATCATTCCTTATGATGTATTTCTGAATGCCGGAGCTAATATGGCGGTATCAGATAACAGTATTATTTTTTATAAGGGTGAGGATGTCCCTAATGATCCGGTGGTCAATGATATTGGTGAGACAGAGATCATGAGTGTCTATAACAATGACACATATGTAGGTATAATAAGTGCCGGAACTGCAGAAGAAGGTGCTTATAAACTCACTGTTTATAATGCTTCCGGTAAGCAGATCTTAGAGAAATACTTTGATCTTGCGTATACAGATCTGTTTTTCTCGGATGATCAGTTTGTAATATATAATGACAAACAATGGCAGCTTTATGGTATAGATGGAACTCTTCGCTTTGAGGGAGAGTTTGATGAAAGTATCAGAGCTATTATCCCGGGACCAAGCAGAAGCAGATTTACCATCGTAACTTCTGATTCTCTTGATCAGATCGAACTTAGATAAAAAATGTAATAAAAAGTCATGTGTCAGCACTGAAGCGGCACATGACTTTTTGTATACTAAAAGAATACATTCTGTCTACCTTCTATATCTCAAAACATTGACATTGTAACGGAATTGCGATAAACTCGAGAAAGTAAGATTATTAGTTCCAACAGATTCACTGTTAATCAATTTTCCAGACAACTAAAATATAGAAACAGCCTTGCTGCTTGCAGGGTGAACAGATGCATGGGAGGAATCCGTTATGGCAGAAGAGAGTAGCACACAGGTAAGACCTACAGCAACTATCAAATCTATTGTTAAAGCAGCTGTTATAGAGCAAAGCGAGAAGGCAGCAGCGCTTGCAAAAGAAGCTGAAGCTAAGAAGCAGGAGGCAAGTGTAAAAGTTGTCGAGGTTAAGAATGCAGCGGCTAAAAAAGCTGAAGAGGTAAAGGATACTGTAGCTAAGAAGGCAGAAGCTGCTAAGAAGGATACTGCTAAGAAAGCTGCAAAGGCTAAGAAAGATACAGAAAAGAAAGTAGCTAAAGCAAAAAAGACAGTAGAGAAGAAAGCTAAACAGGTAGAAAAAGCTGCTGACAAGAAGGCTAAGGAAGTTAAGAAAGAAGCAGAAAAGAAGGTAGAAACAGCTAAGAAAGAGACTACAAAGAAGGCAGCTGCAGCTAAAAAGACTGTTGCCAAGAAAGCAGCTACAGCTAAAAAGGATGTAGCTAAAGCAGAAAAGACAGTAGTTAAAAAGGCAACAGCTACTAAGAAGGCAGCAGAAAAGAAGGCTACAGCTACTAAGAAGGCAGTAGAAAAGAAGGCTACAGCTACGAAAAAGACAGTAGCAAAGAAGGCTACTACTACAAAGAAGACAATTGCCAAGAAAGTAGCTGATGTAAAAAATACAGTTGCTAAGAAAGTTGCAGAAGTTAAGGCTTCAAATGAGCCTAAGGTTAAGCTTGTTCTTCAGTATAGAGATTATGACGTAGAGCAGAGCGTACTTCTCAAGAATGCAAAGGCTAAGCTTGGAAGTAAGTTCGATGGCCTTAAGAACCTTGACCTTTATGTAAAGCCTGAGGAAGGCAGAGTTTACTATGTTGCAGACAAGGAACTTGGAAGCTTCGATCTGTAATATAGAACCAGCTATATATAATCAGTAATATTATAAACGGGTAATTATTTGGCTAATAAAGGATAGAAATATCTAAAAAAGCGTTGTTAAATTGCCCCATATCTTTTTTTATTATATTAAGGAGCGTAGATTCTATATGGATTTGCGCTTCTTTATATTTTCTTTAGACTTTTTTATTTATTAGTCGGTTGACATGGAAGTTTATAAGTGATAATTTAACGTATGTAAGATATTAGCACTCGAGTCGAGTGAGTGCTAACACCGGATAAGAAGAGGTAATCATTTGGAACTTACAGAGCGTAAGAAAACAATTCTAAATGCAATCGTCCGTAATTATCTGGAGACCGGAGAACCGGTTGGAAGCAGGACGATTTCCAAGTATACGGATCTGAATCTTTCATCTGCGACAATTCGCAATGAGATGTCTGATCTTGAAGAGATGGGGCTTATAGTTCAGCCTCATACTTCGGCGGGCCGTATACCTTCTGATCAGGGCTATCGTATCTATGTTGACGATATGCTTGCTGAGAAGGAGAAGGAAGTTGACAGCATGCGTGAGATGCTGCTGGACAAGGAAGAGAAGCTTGAGAATCTCCTTAAGCATGTTGCAAGACAGCTTGCAGACAATACCAATTATGCGACTATGATCTCAGCGCCTTCCATGAGCAAGAACAAGCTCAAGTTCCTGCAGATAAGCAGAGTTGATGCAGATCATCTCCTTGCTACCATCGTTCTTGAAGGTAACCTTATCAAGAACAAGATGATACCGGTTGATGAAGAGCTTGATGATGCGACAATTCTTAAGCTGAACATGATCCTTAATACGAATCTTGGAGGCATATCGGTTGAGAATATCAACCTTGGACTTATTGCAGCGCTTAAAGCTCAGGCAGGAATCCATTCAGAGATTGTCGGACATGTCATAGATGCCGCAGCTGAGTCTATCAGGGCTGATGAAGAGCTTGAGATATACACAAGTGGTACTAACAATATCCTTAAGTACCCAGAGCTTTCAGATAATCAGAAGGCGAGCGAGCTCATCAATACATTTGAAGAAAAACACGACCTTACAAGTCTTGTAGAAAGTTCTTTGAATGCTACTGAGCACGGGATTCAGGTTTATATAGGTAACGAAATGCCTATAGCAACCATGAAGGACTGCAGCGTTGTTACAGCAACCTATGAGCTTGCTGAAGGTATGAGAGGTACGGTCGGTATCATAGGACCTAAGCGTATGGACTATGACAAGGTTGTATCTACACTTAAGAAGATGATGCATCAGCTGGATGATCTTTATAAAAAGAATGACTAGCTTTTTTCACATAAATATATAGTAATAAAGGAGAACCAACTTGAGTCAGGAAAAGGAAATCAAAAAAGAGCAGGAAGCAGCCAGCGAAGCTCTTAAAGAAAATGAAGCTGCTAATGAGGCCGCTGAGGAAGAAGTAACCGAGGCTCAGGCCGAAGAGAATACAGATTCTTCCAAGGAAGCTGATGAAGAGTCCAAGGAAGAGGGCAAGAAATCTCTTTTTGGAAAAAAGAAAAATCCTCTTCAGGATAAGCTTGATGACATGACAGACAAGTACAAACGTCAGCTTGCTGAGTTTGAGAACTTCCGTAACAGAACAGAAAAAGAAAAAACTCAGATGTTCGATGCGGGTGCAGGCAATGTACTTACAAAGATCCTTCCGGTTGTAGATAACTTCGAAAGAGGTCTTGCAGCTGTTCCGGAAGATAAGAAAGATGATTCACTTGTTCAGGGATTCGACATGATCTACAAGCAGCTTATTAAGACACTTGAAGACATGGACGTTAAGCCGATAGAGGCACTTGGCAAGGAGTTTGATCCTAACCTTCACAATGCAGTAATGCAGGTTGAGAGTGAAGAGTATGAAGAAGGAATCGTTGCTCAGGAGCTCCAGAAGGGCTACACATATCACGATACAGTAATCCGTCACTCAATGGTGGCTGTTGCTAAATAGAAAGAGGCTTGACCCAAAACGGTTATAGCTTCAGGAGAACGTTGACAGATATAAACATCTCCGAATTCCCAAATGGGATAGATTAAAAATCAAGATGAAATAGTTATGGAGGAAATTAACTATGGGTAAAATTATTGGTATCGACCTTGGTACTACAAATAGCTGCGTAGCAGTCATGGAAGGTGGAAAGCCTACCGTTA
>CAMVNV010000051.1 GCA_947168935.1 uncultured Butyrivibrio sp.
CTGGATAGAGCAACGGCCTTCTAAGCCGTGGGTCGGGGGTTCGAATCCCTTCGGACACACTTTTTCATGCAGAAACTCCACTGTTTGCATGAAAGTATGGTGGCTATGGCGCAGTTGGTTAGCGCGCCAGATTGTGGTTCTGGAGACCGTGGGTTCGAGTCCCACTAGCCACCCTGAACTATGATTAGATTCGAAGTTATCTTGTCAGATTTGTTGCGACAGCGAGAGAGCCATTTAATCGCTAGGGTACCTAATAATGGGCTATCGCCAAGCGGTAAGGCACAGCACTTTGACTGCTGCATTCACCAGTTCGAATCTGGTTAGCCCAGCTCGATATTATACTTCAAAGTTTAATATAATATATGAGATACTAGCTCAGTTGGTAGAGCACTTGACTTTTAATCAAGTTGTCGAGGGTTCGATTCCCTCGTGTCTCATTGAAAGCACCGTCTATTTGATATATTCAGTAGGTGGTGCTTTTTTTCATGCTTTCGTCTGGTGGTAAAAACATAAATTAAAAAAGCCCGGTAAGACCGGGCTAAGTGAATCGGGTTTTATTTAGAAGCCTTTTTCTGATGTTCCTCATGCTGCTTTCTTTTAAGCTCGTACATGCGCTCATCAGCTTTCATGTATACTTCATGTGCTGTTGCATCCTTGGAAAGCTCATGCCTGTAGCAGTAGCCGTAAGCTACGCTGTGGTCAAATCCTGTTTCCCTTTCCTTGGCATCAAGAAGAGTGTTCATATGGGTGATGTGATCGTCCAGATCAATATCATCAGGAACGTCTTTATGAATTACTACAAATTCATCACCGCCTGTTCTGCCCCTGAAGAAGGGATCAGAAAAGCATACGTTAAGTACATGGCTGAAATTCTGCAAAAGCTCATCTCCGGCCTTATGCCCCTTAGTATCATTAACCTCTTTTAAACCGTTTAGATCCAAAGAAATGATAAGGTAATCTTTATCTGTCTCATCAAGCTGCATAGTCTCCTTATCACAGGAAGTCCTGTTAGGAAGGCCTGTAAGAGAATCCATGTAGGCAAGAGAAGATAGGGCACTCTCTTTTTTTCTCATAGGATCAGCATTGGATAATGTAACCATAAATGTCATGAGACGGGAAGCAACAAATATGATACCTCCAAGACCGATGAAAATAGAGGTGGCATTATTAAAAAACCTTGCTTCGCTAGTATCTCTGAAAAAGAAAACAGCTCCGATTATGAGGCAAAAAGATAGCGTATCAAGACCAAAGAGCTGTACCTTGTCGTATACAGAAGCTTTTCTTCGTTTTAGATAGAAGAATGAATAGATAATGTAGCTTGTAACACTTAAAGCGTAGATAACAGCAAAAGGCCTGCTAAAGTTATTGATGTATTTTATCCTTGTAAAATGGCATATTCCAAACACTATCTCAACAAAGATGATGCCTAAAGTAGAGCCTATCGTAATCTTATTATTATGAATATGGCATACTGTGCAGTACAAAAGAAGAAGTATAGGGAGTGAGAGATATAAAAGGGCGTACTCGTATTGAGCGGGTCTTCTGGTGTTGGTCATGAATATGAAATTGATCCTCTGGGATGTCAGTATCCAGGCTCCGCCGAATACACATAAGAGAGCAGATCTAATATGACTTGCAAGGCCCCTGATCCTCACTGCGAAGAAAAGTGATATGAGGAAATAAACTACGCCAAACACACACATGAAGGTGCCAAGGAATACGGATACAGCTCTGTTTCTTATATATCCTCTTACAAGGTCATCAAAATTTCCAAAATGCGGAGTGTAAATGATTGTTTTGGAGCCGCTTTGGGACACAGTCAGGTATATGTCGATCTTCTTTCCTTCATAGCCTGTAGAGGGAAGAGGAATAAGATTTACATCCTTTGGAAGAAAGCCTCCATGCATTGCTTCTTCAACTCTTCTTTCGTAGATGGGTCTTCCATCGAGATAGACTGTATAACCAACAAACTGTGTTTCAAGAAGGAGCGTCGGGAAATCATACTTATCACCAGTCAGCTTAAAAGATACTATTACGGTGTCACCCTGATTGAAAGTGTGATCATCTGTAAAAGCATTGATATGTTCTGCCTCAGATCTGCCTCTGTAGGTATCGTTAAGAGTAACATACAGACGATTTTCATTTATTATAGGCGCAGAATTCTCGCTATGAAGAACGAGCTCTGAGATAAAGAGGGCAGAAAACAGTATTAAAATGAACCACAACAAAACGTGTACATTCTTATATAGCATATAGTTTTGATATACTCCTTAAACTTCTGAATCCTCATGCCGTTTTCTTTTCATTTCATACATTCTTATGTCGGCAATAGTATATATTTTCTCGGCGCTATGTCCGGGGAATTCTGTGCTTGACGCAATTCCATATGAAAATCCATATGTTGGTCCGGGAAGGCCAAAATGAGCTTTTGAAAATTTCTCCTGCAGTTCCATTATTCTGGCATCTGCATCTGAAGCGTTCTGGTTATAAAGGATAACTATGAATTCATCGCCGCCCATACGTCCTGTGATGTCTGAGGATCTAAAAGAACTGCCTAAAAGACCTGCAAAAAGCTTAAGGTAATTATCACCGGAATCGTGACCATAAACGTCATTGACCTGCTTTAGGTTATCAAGGTCTATGGATATGATGACAAAGTCCTTATTGTCATTATCAGCAGTGATCATCTCTTCCTGGCATCTTGCCCTGTTGGAAAGCCCTGTCAGAGGATCGTAATATGCAAGGCCCATAAGGAACTTCTGTCTGTTAGCTGATTCGATAGAATAGATCTGGTATTCGAAGTATCCGATAAAGATGAATAATACAAACACAAGGGAACCGCAGGTAAGAAGACTGAGGCTTAGTGAAGCTTCTCCTCTGGCAGATCCAAATTTCATGAAGTTATAAAAGCCGATCTCAACAAGGCCGCATATTAGAAAGATGCTAAGGCCTATAAGCAGAATCTGGAAGGATACTACATCCGGATCATTTCTTTTTTTATTTCTGTTTGTATACAAAAGATATATAGCACAGGCAAGCGCAAGAGGTGCCTGTATAAATATAAGTACATGGAATAGCATCGTGTGAGTTGAGAAAAGAGCTATGTGCGCAAAATGAGTGATTATACAGTAAGCATATGCAGCTATATCTACGATAGCCATGTATTTGAATACTTTGCGCAGGAACTTTTGCGGGAAGATAACGGCGACATAGGCGCAAAGTACTGCAGGAACCAGGTAGAAAGAAGCATATTCCAAAATCGTATTAACTATCATCCTTGAAGTGAAATAATTAAAAATATTGGCGGTTGCCAGTATATAGACTCCAAGTACAAAGGAGATGAGTGATCCAAGGAAAACTCTTTTATAATCAGTTTTGTTAAAGATAAGATATGGAGTTATGGCACAGAATGTGATGCCAAGGCTGCAAAGGAAAATACCTATATAGAACTGCAGTCTCATTTCATCCGAGCGCATACTAAGAAAATCCTTGCGAAGGCCTAAATAGATCGTATCAAAGCCTGAGAAGGCGCTATCCTGTCCTGCAGTATAATAGATCGTAAGTGTCTTGCCGGGGTAGGTATCAGGGAGAGGGACATAAACATATCCCATGGGAAGCATGCGATGTTCTTTGTAAAGATTAGAAGAGAAATCATATATAAGCTCATCGTCCAGATAGACCTGAAAAGTTGCATGAACAGTCTTTATCTGAAGGCATGCAGACTTTATTCTGTAATCTGAAAGAGAGTGCACCAAAATAAAGGTATCACCAGTATCTGCTACAGGAATATCTGCTTCTGATAAGGAGATATCATTTTTGGACTCGCCGTTATAAGTAATACTCCATCCATCAGTCAACGCTATGATGTCTTTTTCATATTTAGAAGGGAAGGATCCTGGAATAAATGTATAAAGCAATCCAAAAGCTGTTATAACGGCAAGAAGTATGTAAATGGCTAACTTATTTCTGTCCGTATATTTTGGCATCATGATACTATTAATCATACAACTATCTGTAACCACCTGCAAACATTTAGTTTAAAGCATTTTTTGCTTTTTAAGCACCGAAGTCACTTGGAGACATACCGGTTATCTTTTTGAAGGTTGAGGAGAAATAGGTTATGTCTTTATAGCCTACTTTCTCAGCAACTTCATACACCTTGTACTTACCGCTCTGGAGCATTTCAATTGCAGCTCTGATGCGGTATCTGGTGATATAAGCATTGATCGTATAATCGGTCTCTTTCTTGAATATATGGCTCAGGTGGCTTTCTGATAGTCCTAGACTATCTGAAATGAGTTTTACACTTATATTAGTATTTGCATAATTTTTTTCGATATAGTATAGAGCATCGGATACATACTTACTTACAGAATCTTTTTTTATGGTTTCATCATTTAAAATAGAGTTTTTTCTATGCTCAGTCTTATTGGTATAATCCTTGTCTATCTTGTCCCTGATCTTAAGAACGGCAGATTCAAGTTCTCCGTCTTTAAAGGGCTTTAAGATATAGTCAGAAGCACCAAGCCTGATAGCCTTTTGGGCATAGGCAAAGTCCGAGTATGCAGTAAGGAATATAGTATAGGCGCTGATTCCTTCGCTTCTTAACCTGGTTACCATTTCGATGCCGTCCATTTTTGGCATCCTTATATCGCATATGATCAGATCAGGCTTATATTTCATGGCAGCATTAAAGCCCTCTTGTCCGTCGCAGCTTTCGGCTACGACTGCGCAGCCAAGAGATGCCCAGTCAATGCCAAGTACAAGACCTGTTCTGACAAGTTTTTCATCATCTACAATTAAAACACTTAACATATTTTTTCCCCATATTATTTAGATATAAGATCAGTCTCTCTTCACAGGAAGAAGTACAGTTATCATAGAACCGCCTTCAGGAAGCCTTCTGGCCCTGATACCGTAATCATCGCCGTAGTACAGACGTATGATTGTATCCACGTTGTAAAGACCAAGATGACCTTCCTCCTGCTTGTGATTTCTTTCTTCTATACGTTTTATTTCTTCATCTGCGATGCCAACTCCGTCATCAGAGACTTCAATCGTTAATGTTCCCTCGTTATCATAGATATTTACAAAAACCTGTCCTCCTGCTTTGTCTCTAAGACCGTGAACTATGGCGTTTTCTACAACAGGTTGCAGGATAAGTTTTGGAACTATGCAGTCTTCAAGCTCTATCGGCACCTCTATGTCAAAAGAAAAATTGCCTGAAAATCTTATCTTTTGAATAGTAATGTAGTAGTTTACAAGGTTGATCTCATCTTCAAGCTTTACAAATTTCTTGCCTGATATGGCCATCCTTAAGATTATGGCAAGGCTGGAAGATAAGGTGGCTATTTCAGGAACGCCTTTTGTCTTGGCAGTCCATTTCATGGTATCAAGAGTGTTGTACAAAAAGTGAGGATTGAGCTGGGCCTGCATCATGGCTATGGTACGTTCATCCAGCTCTTTTTGCTTCTGGATCTCAAGTTCCATGTAGTTTTGAAGCTCTCCGGCCATCTTGTTGTAGTTTCTTCCAAGCTGTCCCAGTTCGTCCTTTCGATTGGTATCAACCCTTGCACTTAGATCGCCGCTTTCAGCCTTTTTCATGGCCTTAGAAAGCTTCCTGATGGGCATTGTAAGGTAAGCACTCATTGCTTCAGCAACAAGAAGACACAGGAACATGCTGACTGCTGCCATGAGGAGCATAACCCTTGCCATTGTCTTGGTAACGTCTGCAGTGAAGAGGTTTTCTTTGCCAATAACGACCGAAAGCTTTGTATCTCCGATCTCTCTAATAAAAAAGATGCCGCTTTCTGTAGGTTGTGTAAGATCCATACCATTTAATCGCCTGTTGCGAAGATCCCATGCAACATTGTCGCTTTTTGCTCTTTCGTTTGAATATATCTGATCCCAGTATTCATCCAGTATTACGATCTTAAGTGAGGAGTCTGTGGTACTTGATAAGATAGAAGATATGTTGTCTGCATCCAGGCTTGCAACAACATAACCAATACAGGCCCTATTTTTCATGACAGCACATGCCATCTGGATAAGACTTGGATCTTCATAGTCCTGAGTCTTTCTTATGGCAATCTTATCAGGAGTATCTAAAGCTTCCTTGAGAATTCCAAAGTATGTTGGCATGCTGGAAAGAGCATCCCCTGATGAGGTACTGATAAGGGAATTGCCATCTGCGTCGTACACAGTAAAGTCGCCATAATCCCTAAGGTCAGTAGTTAGTGTGAAGAGCCTTCTGTAGGATCGGCTGCCTGTTAATGGATTATTCTTTCCAAGCATTTCCAGAATGACTTCATCACTTGCAAGAGCGTTCATGTCATACTTGAAAATACTTATCTTTGAGTCAAGTTCAGATGCAGCAGCCTGTATCTGGCTAAGGGCAAGCTTTTCGTAGTTTTGGGATATCCTTGCCCTGAAAGCTCTGATAAGGAATATGCCTGATATTAGCAGGGGCAGGATAGCAACAAGGATGAAGGCTGTGAGAAGTTCTCTTTTGAAGGATTTTCTTATCATCTAGTGTCCTCCTTCAAATGAGTCTCTAAGCTTGTTCCACTTATCAAGAATATCTGCTCGTCCGGCAGTTGCCTTGTCTATGTCATAGATGATCACATTGATAGAAGTTGAAGTATCCAGATCGGTTCTTACGCTTCTTCTGAACTGGTATTCAGAAAGATAGGACTGAACCTGTCTTCCTGATACAAAGTCTATGAAGGCTTTGGCGTTTTCGAGGTGCCTGGCTCCTTTAACGATAGCGCATCCATCAGGGAGGGCAGCAGTACCATCCTCCGGGTATACCATTTCTATACTTGCACCTTTGGCGATATTCTTCCTTGCAACTTCTTCTGTAGTGATACCTATGGTCTTTCTTCCTGCGATAACCTCTGTAACAACATCTGTTGATGAATCAAGAACGTCGCCTTGAAGATTATCCATAAAAAGGTCAAGAAGTTCATCTTCACTCAGATCGTTATAGGCTAAAGAAGATGCATCTTCAGATCTGGAGCTGCTTTCACCAGAATCAGTCAATACCTGAAGCATAGTCATCATAGCTGTATAGGATGAGCCTGATGTACAGGGGTCCGCAAAAGCTATCTCTCCTTTATAAGTTCCGGATAAAAGCATAGACCAGCTCTTAGGACGTTCATTGTAATTTATTAGCTTTGTATTGTAGATAAAAACAGTCGGGAGAGATGAAAAGACTGTATAGGCATTATTGGCTGAAGCATAGGAAGCATCAAGGTTTGAAGCATATTTAGATACATAGGGCTCAAAATAAGAGCTGTAGCTGTCGAGAGAGTCTACTCCTCCACCAAACATGATATCAGCGCCGCTGTTTCCGTTTTCGCTTGCTATAAGTTCAAGCATCTGGCTTGTTCCACCGCTTACAACTTCAACCCATATGCCGGTCTCTTCTTCGAACTCCTGAAGAATTGGTTCATATATTTCCGGTTTATGGGCAGTATATACTATTAGTTTATTATCTTCAGATAAACTATATACATCTTGGGCATTGTTTTCTTTTTGGGGTATGTCAATTCCCAGAACAAGAGCAAAGATTAAAACGATGATTATAAGGACCGCTATGGATACCTTTTTAGATAAATGAAATTTCCCCTTTTTCCCTGCTTTGAACATACACTCCTCCCTTTACCTATTATAGTATACCCCCATTAAGCCTTTATTTGTAAGGCTTTGCAAAGATTAGCAGGATTTCTAAAGATTTTGCAGTTTTGTCCCGTTCATTATCGTTTTTTTGTTTACTACAATAATTTTTGAAGGGTATTTAGTTCTTTTTCGTTCTGAAAAATGGGAAAAAATAGGAGGACAAAAAACTATGAAAAAGAAATTCTTATCTGCTGTTATGGTATGCAGTCTTCTTGCAACATCTCTTGCAGGCTGCAGCTCTTCATCGGATCCGGGAACATCAGGGGGATCTACTACAGGAACCGATACAGCAAATCAGACGCAGCAAACCCAGCAAACAGATTCAGGAAGCGAGGCAGTTGATCCTGCCAATATGACAGAGACTCAGAAGATAATCGCAGAAGCTGAGACTATGACACTTGAAGAGCTTGCAAAGAAAGCTATTGAAGAAAGTAATGGTGCAACCTTCTACGGTGTAGGTAACTCAAGCCGTGGTAAGACAGCTCTTCCTCTTTTCATTGAGTATCTTCAGTCTATCGATCCTTCCTACACACTTGAGTTCGACTGGCAGCAGCCCAAGAACAACAAGATCTTTGAACAGCTTCAGGCAGATTCACTCAAGGAAGAGGGTACATTTGCAATGACCCTTATCCAGGATGGTAACCAGATCGAGTCCAAGATGGTTCAGACAGGAATCCTTGATACATTTATTCCTCTTGACTGGGCACAGGCTAATGGCACAACTCCTGATGCTTATGACGGATATCTTGAACTTCAGCTTCTCAATAAGGTATTCATGTACAACACAACAGGTGACAAGACCTATGATAACTGCTGGGATTTCGTAGCAGAAGGCTCACACCCTCTTTTCATGGATATCGATTCTGAAATAGTTGGTAAGAATTTCCTTTACATGCTTACACAGGATACATATGCTCAGTATCTTAAGGATGCATTTGATGCACTTCCGGCAGACGAACAGGCATATTTCCAGCCTACAATTGATTCTGAAAAAGAAGATGCAGAGCTCTTTGGTCTTGGAGAAAATGGTGCATATGCTCTTGCATACATCAAACTCTTTGTAGGTGCTTATAACGCTCAGACAGATGACGGACCTATCTGCCAGACACTGGTAACAGATTCTGCAACAGATCAGTCAGGTCTCCTTGTTTATTCAAAGCTTCGTTCAGTAGAAGAGTCAGCAGGCGTATCAGTTAACAACATCAACATCGCTGCATATCAGGATGGCTATACAGGAATCGGCGGATATGGATATTGCCATTATCTCTTCGTAACAGATAACAGCCCGCTTCCATGGACAGCATGTGCATTCATCGCGTACATGACATGTACAGAAGACGGCTTCTCAGCATGGGGCAAGGACATGGGCGGATATTCATCCAACCCTGAAGTTGCTAAGGCTATTGAGACAACATATGAGCATTCCAAGGGCGGTTTCAACGAAGCAGGCGAAGACGAATTCCCAGCTAAAGATGACCGCGGCAAAGAATGGTGGGTAGGCGAAGGCCAGCTCGTAGTTGAAGATCCTCAGTACTGCGCATCTGTTGCATTTACAGTAGGTAGCTGGATCGAGACACTTGATAAGTATACAGGCGAAGAAAGCGAATAATATAGCAATACAAATTTAGAAAAAAATAAAAGGTAAAACATGTCAGTGTGCTGTCTTTCCTTATGCGAAGGGCGGCACACTGATTACCTTAAAAGGCATGTTTTACTCATATGTTTGAGGATAAAAGAGGACAAATATGAAAAAAGCCATTTTCCTAAACCGCCTGAAAACATATTTCGGTAAGCCTCAGAATGTGATATTGCTTTTATTCGGACTGACACTTACATATACGACAGTTGCTCCGATCGTGGCAATAGTTCAGGATACATTTAAGATCCATCCAGGTACTATAGATCAGTACCTGACAGGTAAGGCAGAAGGTTATTCTGTAGCCAATTATACGGATCTTTTTACATCAAGACTTGCAAAGACCAATCTGTGGACACCTGTTTTAAACACAGTTCTTCTTGCAGTTCTGACATGTCTTATCGCGATCATATTCGGCGGAATCACAGCGTTTCTTGTAACAAGAACCAATCTTAAATTCAAGAAGTATATCAGTTCTATATTTATTTTTCCATACATAATGCCCCAGTGGACACTGGCTGTTGTATGGCAGAACCTTTTTAATTCAAATGCAGTTACAGGTACATCTAATGGACTGCTTGTAACACTTGCACATATTGCAATGCCCCTTTGGTGGTGCCAGGGCCTTTTCCCTTCAGCAGTGGTACTGGGACTTCACTATGCACCATTTGCCTACATCATGATAGGCGGCATATTCAGAAACATGGATGCAAACCTTGAGGAAGCAGCAACTATTTTAGATACTCCAAAGTGGAAGATCATGTTCAGGATCACTCTTCCAATGGTCAAACCGGCAATTCTTTCAACGATACTTCTGGTATTCGGATCTGCAATGGGAAGCTATCCTGTACCACATTATCTTGGCCTTACAACTCTTTCGACCAAGTACGTATCAATGAATTCCAAATACACAGGAGAAGCTTCAATACTTGCGATCATCATGATGATCTTCGGAATCCTGATCCTTGGTATCAACCAGATGAGCCTTAAGAGCCGTAAGAGCTATACAACAGTAAGTGGTAAGTCCGGACAGATATCCAAGATCAATCTGGGAAAAGCAGGAAAGTATATTATTGGTATAATCCTTATCGTGATAACTTTCTTTACTTCAATATTCCCGATCGTCATGTTCACACTTGAAACCTTCCTTCCAAACCCTGGAGATTACAGCTTCCTGTACACGGGAGATTTCTCCAACCTCACCACAAAGTGGTGGCTTACCAATGACAACAATGCAAGTGCCCTCTACGGACAAAAGGGTATTCTCTTTAATGAACTTATAAGAAGAGCCCTTTCGGGAACACTTCTTGTTGCAGTATGCTGTGCACTTATAGCAGGTACAATAGGAACCCTCATTGGATATGCCGTATCCAAGAACAGAAGAAGTAAATGGGCTTCCTATGTTAACAACATGGCCTTTTTACCATACCTTATGCCATCACTTGCAGTTGGTGCAGCATTCTTTATTCTTTTTTCCAATGGCAAAATAAATCTCTTCAACACCTATACACTTCTGATAATCGCAGGTGTAGTTAAGTATATACCATTTGCCAGCAGAGCGGCACTTAACTCAATGCTTCAGTTATCAGGGGAAATAGAAGAAGCTGCCATTATACAGGATATTCCATGGATCAAGAGAATGACCAGGATCATCATTCCGATCCAGAAGTCATCGATCATAAGCGGATATATGCTTCCATTTATGACCTGTCTTCGTGAATTATCTCTCTTCCTTCTTCTTTGTACACAGGGATTTATCCTGTCGACAACGCTTGATTACTTTGACGAGATGGGACTATATGCATTCTCAAGTGCTATCAACCTGATACTTATAGTACTTATCCTGGTCTTCAACACAGTTGTCAATAAGCTCACCGGAGCAAGTCTTGATTCCGGTATTGGTGGTAAATAGGAGGAGATGAATAATGCCAGAGATTAAACTTACAAATATAACTAAAAGATACGGCAACTTCTATGCGGTAGATGACCTTAGCCTTGACATAGAAGACAACGCCTTTATAACACTTCTTGGCCCTTCAGGATGTGGTAAGACTACAACGCTTCGAATGATAGCAGGACTTGAGACTCCTACATCGGGTCAGATCAAGATTGGGGACAGAGTGGTATTTGACAGCGAAAAAGGAATCAATGTTCCGCCTAATAAACGTAAAGTCGGATTCCTCTTCCAGAACTACGCTCTGTGGCCCAACATGACAGTGTATCAGAATATATCCTTTGGTCTTACTAACATCAAGGAGAAGATGCCTACAGTAGACTTCAAGGCACAGAAATTAAAGACCAAGATTGAAGCCTTAAAGCACCCCAAAGAGCTTAAGGATATCTATGAAGAGAGCCATAACAAGGATGGAAAGGTTGATTTAGAAAAGGTATACCTTAAACTTATTGATACCTATTCCATGTCCATGTACTGCGCTAAGGAGTTCTACAGCCTTGGCGTAATGGAAACAGTTGATACAAAGTCGGCAGCAGATGATAAGCGCGCCGCTTTGGAAAAAGAGCTTGAAGATATAATCAAAGCTCACGAAGCAAAGGGTGAAACACTTTCTGATAAGTGTGAGATCATTAAAGACGGCAAGGTCGTAGAATCTGTAAGATCCCTTAGTAAAGAAGAGGTTGACCTTGCAGTAAGAAGAGTATCAAGAATAGTTAAGATCGGAATGTTCATGAACAGATATCCTGCTGAACTTTCAGGTGGTCAGCAGCAAAGAGTTGCCATTGCAAGAACACTTGCACCGGAGCCACAGGTTCTTTTCATGGATGAGCCATTGTCTAACCTTGATGCCAAGCTCCGTCTTGAGATGAGATATGAGCTCCAGCGTCTCCATCTTGAAACAGGAAGTACATTTGTATATGTAACCCATGATCAGATGGAAGCCATGACCCTTGCTACCAGGATATGTCTAATAAATAACGGCGTTCTTCAGCAGTATGCAGCGCCGCTGACTGTTTACAATAAGCCTGAAAACCTCTTTGTAGCAGACTTTGTTGGTAACCCTTCAATGAACTTTGTAGAAGCGAAGGGCAGTCAGGATGCTGACGGAACACTGTCATTAAGTGTTCTTGGTGACCACAAGGCAGTCTTTAAACCAGCAGATAAGCTTGATCTTAATAAATGGTTTACTGACAGAGATGATGCTAAGGCCACGGAAGAAGCTACGCTTGAACTTAAGAAAAAAGACAAAAAGTATGTGGAGAAGAATAACAAGGACGAGACCTTCCGCTATCACATAAGCCTTGTTGAAGAAAGGGATAATTCTCTTGACGAAGAACCTGTTATCACCAATGAAGACTTCGTTATCGGAATAAGACCTGAATTTATCGAGCTTGATGAGGGTGAAGGTGGTATAGAAGGAGAGCTTTATGGCGTCATGCCGACAGGTATGGAGTCTACTATCAAGATCGCAGTAGGTAACTTCCTCCTTACAGGCGTTGTATTTGGCTCAAAGCTTTTCCAGATCGGAGCAAGACACAAGATCACTACATCAGGAGATGGAATCCTTTTGTTTGACAGAAAATCAGGTAAGTGCATTGCTTCAGGAAGTCTTGAACTTTCCTGAGCATAGTACGAAGATCTTTCATAAGCTCATTTTCATTTCATTCATGACGAGTACTTGTACGAGTCCGGCGATCCGAATTTCAAATTCGGATCTGCCATCATGGCTATTTGGGCTTGTCTCAAATAGCCCGTGTGAAAAATTGTCATATCGATACAATTTTTCACACTTATCCCTTCGAAATATGAGTTTTGACCTTTACCCTCTAGCCATAATATAATGAAATAGGGTCTATATGAAGAATCGATATATTTGGGACTCCTTTTAGGAGTCCCATTTTTAAAGTAAAATAAAACATCTGCTTTCAAGAGTTATTCGAAGGGATTGTGTGATTATGATGGTAAGGTTTCCACGAGCATATAAAAAGATAGCAGCTATGTTACTTACAGTAGCTATAGCTATGTCTGCGCTTGGCTGCGGTGACCTCATTTATATACTTGACGATTCAGCCGGTCAGGAATACGAAGACTATGATGATGCATATCAGTCTGGCTATGAAGCAGGATATGAAGATGGCTATAATACGGGCAGAACTGATGAAAGAGATTTATGGGCTGATAGCTCGGAGTACTGGGATGACGATCCTTATAATGAGTGGGATGAAGATGACTGGTACGACGATAGTGAGTTTTATGCAGATGGTCAGGAAGAATATCCTTCCAAAGAAGACAGTGAAGATGAATACGATGAGTATTATGTATCAACTGGCGGAACTGGAGTATTTACAGGGGATAACGGAAGCGGTAATACTCTGACAGGGAACATTCCTGTAATTTCTCTTTATGTAGACGATGCCAATTACTCCTGGACTGACAGCAAAGAAGATAATAAGACCTTTGCCCACACAATAAAATATCTTGATATAGCCTGCAGATTCCTGATGGATGAGGCTTCCAAGTGGGGACAGGAGCTTAATCTTATATATGACTTTTATGAAGATGAGGATCTTGGGTATTCTTTTTCCATAGAAGCTGATTCTGTAAATGATTATTTCAATGCAGACTGCGAGATCTGGCATTTTATAGAGAACAGCATTGATGTTGGTGCCATTCAGCAAAGATATGATGCTGAAAGCGTAGCCATAATGGTATTTATCAATACTGACAAGTCTATTGAAGAAGTATCCTGTACTACCTGCTTTTACGCAGGCCATGCTCTTGAAAGTGTATATGAATTTTCATATATGTTCATGCACAGTAACGGAGAAGAAGAGACTCCTGCAGCCTTTGCACACGAAATGATGCACCAGTTCAGTGCAATAGACCTGTATCTGGAAGACGATGATATCGGCCTTTCAGAAGAAGAAATGCAGATAATAGAATCAGAGTATCCCAACGACATTATGTATACGACCTACGAAGAGATAACCTGGATACCCATCTATGACGCGATAACCAATGAGATCTCAGAGCTGGACGCCTACTATATCGGATGGACCGATCATTCTGAACTTGTAGACAGATTCGACCTTATGGCGCGTTGACCGTAGCAGTTTGCGGCCCTTCCATGTATTTGGCCTTATTATATAAGATCATACCATAGAGACTGACTTCTGTAATATTATCATCCTCGAGTACACTTCTTGCCATATTTCTAAGGCAGGTGCCGGGGATGATTTTTTTGGATTCAGTTTTGGAAAAAGAAATATAAGGCATCTTTGAAGCTGAAATACTGGCATCAAGAAGAGGCATATTAGACGAGTTATCCGGGACGTTTTCAGGATTAAGAACTAAAAGAGTCAGCGGTATATTTCCCTCGCGCCCCTTATAGATCTTATCAGGGTGGGTGCAGTCTTTATAATATCTTATAGGTCTGTTATCGTCTTCCTTTAAGGCATAGTGCTTTATAAGACGATCCAGCTTTTCCTTGTTACCGGTTGAATCAGTCATAATGACTTCAAACAGTTTGTAGTCCTGGGTCAGAACGTTATTGATATATGAAAATGGATAGTCATCCGAATCAACAATTACCGTGATCGGGAAAAAGAAATCATGATCAAGACGCTTATGCATCAGCTGTTTCTGGCGCTCTAAGCGTATAGGAAGATAGCATTTTAGAGATGTCCTGAAGAATGAAATTGCAAAGATAAGTACTATTATTGATACTATGAGCATCGCTATTTTCATAGACTTTATCCCCTTTGTTTAGTACATATAAGCGCAGTCACATAAAGCTTAAATATTTTCAAGTGCGGCCTGAAGCTCATCCATGGCATAGCTAAGTTCTTCCATTGCATAAGCATCGCCTGTTTCCCTGAGTATCTTCATCTGGCTCTGACTTATCCTGAGCTTTGAAAGTGATTTGGAGCTGTTAATACGCACATACCACCATTTGGAGTGGATTGCTTTTAACAGACACTCTATTGCTTCCTTGTTGTCGTTATGATCATCATAGTCTCCAATAGCAGAAGCGGCGACAGAAGCAGGTTCCCATACATCTGAATCGAAGGATTCTTCAATGATACTTATCAGCTTTCTTGTGGATTTAACGCCGGGCTTTTTAGCAAAGAGCCTTATAGAAGCACATCTAAGATCAATATCTTCTTCCGGATCTGAAGCTATAGCCATAAATCGCTCATCATGATCATGAATTGCCTCGTATCTCATGAAATTGATAATGGCAATCTTTACATGTTTATCAAAACTATCAAAAACATTCATAAGACATCTTGCAAGGGAGGTCTTGTCACCAGTAAATGTCAGAAGTCCGTCAGCAAGAAGCCTTTCGTTGTGATAGAAGCTGTTCTTTTTGATCATATGAAAAGCGTCGATAACAAGAGATTCATTACCAAAGCTGTATATGGCAAGAAGGGCATTTTGGCGCAGATATACAGAATCCTTGCTAAGATATGTCAGCATTGTTTTTGCATAATAGGAGTTATGCTCTTTGTCTGTTATCTGGAAGGTTGATAATGTGTAGGCAAAAAAGCTTTTGAGGTCGTCAGATGTAGCTCCAAACATTGAACAGAGTGCACGCTCGTTTTTATATAAGATACAGAAAGCAGAAGAAAGATATTCTACAGACTCAAATGCAACATCAGCAAAGGCTGCAAGACTTTCGGGATTCAGAAGAAGACGGAGAAGCCCTGAAGGAACAGTTCCGTCACTGTTTTCATATTTTTTAAGGATCATGCGCCACCTATGATGACGCCTTGCGTTTTTTCTTGCAAGTAAAGCCTTGTTGCCGGATGTCCATTCGTTTAAGAGCAGACCGGCTGCGATTAGTCCGATACTTATGATTGTTATGATCATTGCAAGTAAAGTCATAAGACCTCCTTATAGACAGATCATCCAAAAAGCTTTTACTAAATAAAAAAATAATGGTGTAAACAATATTAATTATCGGAATTTTGAACACTTTTGATTATATCTATTGTATTATATATTGTGTAGGATAACCATCTATGGTTTATCAGGTTTCTAAGGAGGTTTTATGAGAAAAAGAATTGTTATGTGTATTCTTATGAGTCTGACACTTTCTTTAACTTCGTGCGGTTCTTTTAATGCTTCTTTGGATGAAAAGGAAGATACAGATAAAGAAGAAAAAGAAGATAAGGAAGATCAAAGTGAGAACGCTGCTACAGCGGATACAGACTTGGAAGATGACCAGACTCCCAAGGGAGCAGGCCAGAGCCAGCAGAAGGCTGTTACAGTTGCTACTCATATGATCACAGCTGAATTTGAGGATAATGAAAATCTTACGTCAAAAGGATCTTACCCCGAGATCATCGTAAACGAAGATTTTATGATGGATTATCCCAAGTTCTGGGCTGCAATGACTACATATAGTGACAGCCTGGGAGAATCTACAATAGAAGATATCAAGTGCTTTGGATACGGATCCCCTGGAGAAGATGAGGCTTCATATCACTATGATATCTCTGCTGAAGTATTAAGACTTGATGATAAGGTCTTTACAGTTAAGATGGAAGAAGACTATGACTGGTCTTATACAGAAGACTATGACTCATACTACTACTTTGTTAACTATGATATTAACAGTGGTAAGAGAATCTGGTCTGACGCTTTTTTCACAGAAAAAGAAGGACTTGCTCAGGTTCTCTATGATACAGTTGTAGCTACATATCCTAGAGAAAAAGATCTTGTAAATGATACTACAGAATATGGCATACCGGTTGCTCTGGACTATATAACCTCAATGATAGATTATGACTATCTTCCATGCTGTATAGTAGGAGATCAGTTTGTAGTTCACTTTGGATCATATTCAATTATGGATAATGACAATTATTACGATATATCCATTCCTGTAGATGATCTTAAGGACTTCCTGAATCAGGACTATGTTGAAGATACAACAGGTAACATCGATGAAAAGGTTGAATATACTGAAGTTACAGATGATGTATATGAAGGCCAGATTTACAGATATGATGATGGAACACCTGATTATGAAGAGCAGGAAGAGATACATGTATCAACTCCCGAGGAGCTGATGGATGCGATCGCTCCTAATACCCGTATTATTCTTGAAAGTGGCAAATATGATATAAGCGAGTATGTGCTTGACCCTAGAGACGATTTCCTTGATAACCATGCTTATTGGGGATATACATCATGGTGGGGTGAATATGGCGTCTGCAATGTTTACAACATGACAATCGAAGGCGAAGATCCTGATGACAGACCTGAGATAGTCATAAACAGTGAATTTTATGATGTACTTGTTTTTAGCGGATGCAGAGATATTACTCTCAATAACCTCATCATAGGTCATGATGTTGTTAAAGGCAGCTGTTCAGCCAATGTTCTTGCAATATTCTCTTCAAGTGGTGTGACTTGTAATAATCTGGATCTCTACGGCTGCGGAGCATATGGTCTGTTCTGCTATTCAAGTAACGGAGTGTATATTTATGATTCCTGCATACATGATTGTACGTATGGAATAGTAGATATCATGGAGAACTCATCTGATATCTGTTTCTATAATTCTATATTTGAGGATAATGAAAAATATACTCTCATAGATAATGGAAACAATATTGGATATATTTACTTCACTGAGTGCACATTCAGGAATAATAGCGGAGATCTGTTCAGTCTTTATGCAGAACCGGGTTATATAACTTTCACAGATTGTGAGTTTGGTGATGAGGAAAGGGAATTCCTTGATGAACATTTTGACATGGTAATTTATTACGAGGACGGCGGAGCAGGCTGATACTAAACGTTTTTATATAGTAACGATCAAGACAAGTAACCTCCTAAGTAGATAAGAAAAAATATCTTTCATCTGCTTGGGAGGTTTTATGTTATACTAAATCAACGTGAATAATTATAAATAAAAATTTATAAAAAATCAGGGGAGGACCAAAATGATCGATTTTACTAATTCACTATGGGCGCTTCTTCCGCCGATAATTGCGATCGTGCTTGCTCTTATCACTAAAGAAGTTTATTCATCACTCATGATCGGAATTATTACAGGAGGACTATTATTCGCTGGATTTAACCCTGTTGGTGCAATGAACCATATTTTTGTGGATGGAATGATCAAACAGCTTTCTGATCCATGGAATGTTGGTATTCTTATCTTCCTTGTTGTACTTGGAAGTATTGTTATGTTAATGAACAGAGCCGGAGGTTCAGCTGCTTTTGGCAGATGGGCAAGTACTCACGTGAAGACAAGACTTGGAGCTCAGCTTGCAACAATAGCACTTGGAACACTTATCTTCATTGATGACTATTTTAACTGTCTTACAGTAGGTTCTGTTATGCGTCCAGTTACTGATAAGCACAAGGTATCAAGAGAGAAGCTTGCTTATCTTATCGATGCAACAGCTGCACCTATCTGTATCATAGCTCCTATTTCTTCATGGGCAGCAGCCGTAACAGGATTCGTAGAAGGTGCCAATGGTCTTGAACTTTTCATACGTGCAATTCCTTATAACTTCTATGCATTCCTTACTTTTGTTATGATGATCACTATCTCTGTTGGCAATTTTGATTATGGAAAAATGGCTCAGGCAGAGCTTCAGTGTGGTATTTCTGATCATCCTGATGGAAGTCTTAAACATTCAAGTCTTACAGGTGCAGAAGACCAGCCTAATCCACCTATTTCACAAAAAGGACGAGTTATTCACCTTGTTCTTCCTATATTTGCACTTATAATCTGCTGCATCATCGGAATGATCTATACAGGCGGATTTTTTGATGGAGAAGGATTTGTAACAGCTTTTTCAAATTCTGATGCTTCTACAGGACTTGTATTTGGATCTATGGTCGCACTTTTTATTACTATCATTTTCTATCTTGCAACGAGAGTTCTTGATTTTAATGAGTGCATGAATGCTATTCCTGAAGGCTTCAAGAGTATGGTGCCTGCTATTCTTATTCTTACACTTGCATGGACATTAAAAGCTATGACAGATTCACTTGGCGCTGCTGAATATGTTGGAGGCCTTGTTGAACAGGTAGCAGAAAACGGAATGGTAATGGGAATCTTACCTGCATTTGTTTTCATAATAGGAGCTTTCCTTGCATTTGCTACAGGAACATCCTGGGGAACATTTGGTATGCTTATCCCGATCGTTGTAAGTGCATTCCACAGCGATATAAACAACGAGCTTATGATAATTTCAATTTCAGCATGTATGGCAGGAGCAGTATGTGGAGATCACTGTTCTCCAATATCCGATACAACTATCATGGCATCTGCAGGTGGACAGTGCGAGCATATTAAGCACGTATCAACTCAGCTTCCATATGCTATCACAGTTGCAGCAGTATCAGTATTTTGCTATATCCTTGCAGGATTTGTGCGTAACTGGCTTATCACGCTTCCTGTTAGTATCGTAGCTATGGTTGTAGTGCTTCTTGCTATTAAGAGCGTGTCAAACCGGAAATAATATAAAAAGAAAGATAGAAATCAGAAATCTGCAATTGTGCGGGTTTCTGATTTTTTTATGCTATTTTGTAAAATGATAAAATCAGAAAATAGTTATAAGTGAAAAGTGTAAGTTAAAAAATGGTTGGAATTCAAGATTGTAATAAGATAAGATTTTTATAATTCCAGACATAGGCATTGTCTTCATGTTTTGAGATTTGATAATTCAAAATACAAAGGAGTGAAAAACTATGTATTTAGCAGATGAAAAAAGATATGACAGGATGAAGTACCTAAGATGCGGCAACAGTGGCCTTTTTCTGCCAAGAGTGTCGCTTGGACTGTGGCACAATTTTGGATCAGTAGATAAGTTTGAGAATATGCTGGATATGGTTCACACAGCATTTGATAATGGTATCACTCATTTTGATCTTGCTAATAACTATGGACCGGTATATGGTTCGGCAGAAGAGAATTTTGGAAGAATCCTTGATAAGGATATGCGCCCATACAGGGACGAAATGGTTATCTCAACCAAGGCAGGATACGATATGTGGCCGGGGCCTTACGGTGATCATGGTTCAAGAAAGTATCTTATTGCAAGTCTTGACCAGTCTCTTAAGAGAATGAACCTTGATTATGTTGATATCTTTTATCATCACAGACCAGATCCTGATACTCCATTAGAAGAGACTATGGAAGCTCTGTCTGATATCGTAAGATCAGGTAAGGCTCTGTATGTTGGAATATCCAATTATAATTCTGAACAAACCATTAAAGCTGCCAAGATTCTTAAAGAAAACCACACACCACTTCTTATTAACCAGGTTGTCTACAATATGTTCAATCGCTGGACAGAAGAGGATAAGCTCCAGGAAACCTGTAAAGAAGTTGGCGCCGGAATGATATGCTTTTCACCTCTTGCTCAGGGACTTCTAACAGACCGCTATCTTGATGGAATTCCTGAAGACAGCAGAGCAAAGCGTAATGTATTCCTTCATGAAGACCAGATAACACCTGAAGTTATAGATAAAGTCAGAAAGCTTAAAAAGATAGCACAGGGTCGTGGTCAGAGTCTTGCAGAAATGGCTCTTTCATGGATACTCAGAAAAGACAAGGTTACATCGGTACTTGTTGGAGCAAGCAGACCATCACAGATACTTGATAATATCAAGATGATAGAGCACCTCGAATTTACTGATGATGAACTTGACGAGATCGAAGCAGTGCTTACATCTGGCAAGTAATGATTTTTGGATATCAATAAAAATATTAAGATACAAATAATAAAAGAGAGGCTGAAGACTTGCGATCTTCAACCTCTCTTATTATGTATAGATATACGAGGGATTTATATGTGTTCGGATACAGGGATGTATCTAAGTGCTGTTTAGGAGCACAGGATGTACTTCTGGCACAGATACAGGGATGTATCTAAGTACTGTTTAGGAGCACAGGATGTACTTCTGGCACAGATACAGGGATGTATCTAAGTGCTGTTTAGAAGTACAGGGATGTACTTCTAGCAAAGGATACAGGATGTATCTAAGCGCTGTTCAGAAGTACAGGGATGTACTTCTAGCGCAGATTACTGAACGATTACTTCGATTGAATCGCCGATGCTTCCTGTACCAATGATACCGAACTCTGCAGACTGTCCGTTTGCAAGGTTTGTGTTCCATTCAAGAGGAGTGATTACATAGTAGTCGCCTTCCTCTGTGATGTTTACACACCAGCTGGAATCGATCTTAACCTGATCTTTTCTAACCTTAACTGTCCATCCGCTGATAGAAGAACCAGTATTGTTTGTAACCTTGAAGTTTACAAGGTAACCTGTTCCCCAGTTATTGATTGTATATGTAACATCTTTGCCTTCTACTATAGGCTGATCAGGATTCTCAGGCTGGTCAGGGTTCTCAGGCTGGTCAGGATTCTCAGGCTGGTCAGGGTTCTCAGGCTGATCAGGATCTTCCGGTTTTACGTTAGGATTAGCCATTACCTTGAAAGAATCAAGATCAACAGGATTACCAACAGCTACAAGGTAGATGTCGTGTGTGCCTGTAAGGTCAGAAGAGATCTTAGCTGCTACATCCTTGAAGTTTCTGCTTGTAACAGTGATTGTAGCGATAGGTGCGGAGTCAAGACTATCTACATAAATTGCAAGAGATGTCTTTGGCTTTGAAGCCTGAGCAGTAGCAAATACACCGCTGATACCCTTTGAAAGGTCAACATTCTTAACTACAACATATCCGCCTGCGTTAATTGTCTGATATGTAACATCACCAGCTGTCTGAACAGTAGCGTTACTTGATTCTACGCTTTCAGCTTCAACGCCTGCGTAAACATCTACAGGAGTAGTAGGCTGATCTGGAT
>CAMVNV010000052.1 GCA_947168935.1 uncultured Butyrivibrio sp.
TTATGCCCGTTGATTAACTTATATCGTAGGAAAATAGGCTGGGTTAAGGACGGAGATTTGAAGCTAGATTCTGTCAAGAAATAACATTTTCGATATCAAAATACAAAAATTTACAGAGTTAATATATTTTTGTACAAAATTAACGGTATTCAGTATATAATAATATTGTGAATTATAAAAATTGGCTAACTATGTCTAAACTTAAATAGCTTCTTGTTCGATATTTACAAGAAGAGGGCAATTTTGGCATGTTATTGTTTTATAGTACAAACATTTCAAAAATAAGGAGATTTATATGAGTATTCGTGGCATCTATACGTCGGTAAACGATATTCGTAAACGTGTGTTTGCGGAAGTCGCAAAGCTGTCCTACAACTATAAGGATGGCGATCTTTCTGAAATGGAGATGATTCCATATCGCATCATTCCAGGCGAAGAATCCAAGTACAGAGAAAGCGTCTTTCTTGAAAGAGCTATCGTAAAAGAGAGAATGCGTCTTGCCATGGGTCTGTCACTTCGAAGCGCAGCTGAGCATGCACCTGTATCTACAGGAGCTGAAGAGTGCGTTAAGCCAGAGAAGTACTATCAGCCGCCTCTTATCAATATCATCAAATTCGCCTGCAACAAATGTCCTGACAACGTTGTAACAGTAAGTAACCAGTGTCAGGCCTGTCTTGCACATCCATGTCATGAGGTATGTCCTCGTGATGCTATCAAATTCGAGCATGGCAAATCTGTGATCGATCAGGAAAAATGTATCAAGTGCGGCAGATGTATAGAAGTTTGCCCATATAATGCAATCATTCGTGTAGAAAGACCTTGTGCCAAGGCATGCGGTGTTAAAGCCATAAGATCAGATGAATTCGGTCGAGCAGATATCGATTATGATAAGTGCGTAAGCTGCGGAATGTGCCTTGCAAACTGTCCATTTGGTGCTATCGCAGATAAAGCTCAGATATTCCAGGTAATTCAGGCTATAAAGAGTGATACTCCTGTATACGCAGCTATTGCTCCTGCTATCGTAGGCCAGTTTGGACCTGACCTTACTCTTGATAAGATGCGCTATGCATTCAGGGCTCTGGGATTTACAGATGCCGTAGAAGTTGCTATAGGTGCTGACCTTTGTACACTTCAGGAAGCTGATGACTTTATAAAAGAAGTTCCTGAAAAGCTTCCATTCATGGGAACATCCTGCTGTCCTGCATGGTCAGTAATGGCTAAGAAGGAATTCCCGGAACAGGCAAAATGCATATCCATGGCACTTACACCTATGGTTCTTACAGGAAGACTCCTCAAACAGCAGCATCCTGACTGCAAAGTTGCTTTTATCGGACCTTGCGCAGCTAAAAAGCTTGAAGCAAGTAGAAAGTCAGTTCGAAGCGATGTAGACTTTGTTCTTACCTTTGAGGAAGTTATGGGTATGTTCGAAGCCAAAGGCGTTAACTTTGCTGAATTCGAGACACATAATACAATGCATGGCGGATCCGGAGACGGTAGAGCCTTTGCCATCAGCGGCGGCGTAGCAAATGCCGTAGCAAATGTTATTAAAGAAAGATATCCTGATAGAGACGTTAAGGTTGAAAAAGCTGAAGGTCTTGATAACTGTAAGAAGATGCTTGCTCTTGCTAAAGCAGGCAAATACGACGGCTACCTTCTTGAAGGTATGGCTTGTCCGGGCGGCTGTATAGGCGGTGCCGGAACCGTAATGCCTATTGCCAAGTCCAAAGCTGCTATCCTTCAGAATCAGAAACAGTCTAGTAAGGCTCACTCTTATGAGAGTACATATGAGGAGTGGTTGGAAGAGCTGGCTGAAAGAGATTAACAGGTAGCTATAAAGCTAAATATCTAACTAAATAAAATCAAAATGCGTCGGGGGTGAATGAATCACTCCCGACGCTTATTTTTTAGTTTGATGATGATGATGAAGATGCTGAAGCTGCAGCCTCTCTGTCTTTGATCATATGCTGGAGAGCTACAAGTATAGCTACGATTATCTTTTCATATTCAGGCTTATATATATCAACACAATACTTATCGTGTATGGAAAGCATCTTCTGTGAGATAACTGCAACTATACCATCATTCTGGTCATAGATCTCGAAGTTAAGTCCAAGGATATTGCCTCTAAGCTGCCATCCCAGCCCCTCTATATTAGTGACATCCTTGATTATATGGAATATCTCATTTGAAAGCTCAAAGAAGGTGCCATCTTCCATGGTTATGAAGTGTCTTTCATGAAGAGAGAAGAATTTTTTCTCAATATGAGCTATTCTACGCTCGGTAGCATCAAAGACATCAGTCTTGTCATGCAGTGAAAAGAACTTGCTCTGAGAACGATATACTACGTTTTCAAACTCATCAGTGATATCGATCTTGTGATGAACAGTAAATACTTTAGTGCTGGTAAATAATGATTTTGCAGGCTTACCGAAATTCTCAACATTGTTGACATTTGCTTCCTGCCCTGCTTCGCGATAGCGGTGTACCTTAGAAAAAACGCCCATTTAGACTCCTCCCATTAACTTGTAACTGTATTTGCAATTTCTTTTCCCGTAGTTCACAATAATAATGTGGCTTAGCTGGAACATAACCCCTCTAAACCAAGGAATTACAAGGAAAACCTTATCAATAGTATAAATATGCAGTTCATATTCATCAATATACTAATTTTTATTTTTTTCTTTAAATAATACATATATAAAAATTTCAATCTAAGTAAAGGAACATTTACGCATGAAAATAAGTCTATTAAATGATTCTTTTCCACCAGTAATTGACGGCGTTGCAAATGTAGTCATGAACTACGCCAGCATCCTCCATGAGATGGAGGGTAATAGCGTTATGGTTGCTACGCCCAAATACCCTAACACCAACTACTACCAGTATCCTTATCTGGTTATCCCATATCAGAGCTTTGATACAACCGAGATCATCAAGGGCTACAGAGCTGGTAACCCTTTTGCCATAAGAGAATTTCAGGATATGAAGGAATACAATCCTGATATCATACATTCCCACTGCCCCGTGTCTTCTACTGTTCTTGCAAGGCTTCTTCGCCGCGAGACAGGGGCTCCTATTGTATTCACATATCATACTAAATTTGATGTTGATATAGCCCGTGCTGTCAAAGCCCAGCTTATTCAGAAGGAAGCAATCAACGTCCTTGTTAAGAACATTGAAGCCTGCGATGACGTCTGGGTCGTAAGTAAGGGTGCTGGAGAAAACTTAAGGTCTCTTGGCTACCAAGGTGAATACCGCGTAATGAGTAACGGCGTTGACTTCGCCAAGGGTATTGCTACAGATGAAGAAATAATAGAAGCTACCAAAGGCTATGATCTGCCTGGTGACGTTCCGGTATTCATCTATGTTGGAAGGATCATTAAATATAAAGGTCTTCCTATAATCCTTGATGCCTGCGAACTTTTGGATAAAGCCGGCATGGACTTTATGATGGTATTTGTTGGTAGCGGTCCTGATGCAGATGAGCTCAAGGAAAGAGCTAAGGGCCTTGGCAAAAAAGTTATTTTCACAGGTCCAATCTATGACAGAAAGGTGCTTAAAGCCTGGAATACTCGCGCAGATCTGTTCCTGTTCCCGTCTGTATATGATACAAACGGCCTTGTAGTTAGAGAAGCTGCAGCATGCGGCCTTGCAAGCGTACTTATTAAGGATTCCTGCGCATCAGAAGGCGTAACAGACGGAAGGAACGGCTATATTATTGAAGAAAATGCCAAATCCATGGCTGATCTGATCCAGAGTGTCTGCAAGGATATGGACGCTGTTCATGATGTTGGAAGACACGCTATGGATGAGATCTATATCTCCTGGGAAGACAGTGTACACATGGCTTACGAACGATATGGAGAAGTATTGGAGCTCAAGGCTGCAGGCAAACTTGAAGACCACAGAAAGCTTACAGCAAGGCTTGAAGACTACTCTACTCTCCTTGAACCTTACAAAGAAGCCCTGTCACGTTTTCCTTTTGATATCCAGGATGATGTCAAGGATCTGTCACACGGGCTCTATCACGGAGTTAAGAACTTCTCCATCAGCTCTACTAACAAGCTGAATGATACGATAGAAAAATTCTACAATACGTATGATAAGTTTATTACAGACCTGGAGGCAGCTTCCAAAGACTGGCATTAATAATCTATATACTAATACTATATTTTTAAGCGGAGCGTGAATATTATTTTGGAAAAAATGAATGATACTGCAAATACAACCAAAAATAATATAATCAAAGACTTTAGAAGCATGTCCTTTTACCAGATTTGGATAAGGAGCTTTGCAGATGGCAATGGCGACGGCATTGGCGACCTTTACGGTGTTTACAACAAACTCGACTACCTAAAGTCTCTTGGCGTAGACGGAATCTGGTTTTCGCCCCTCTATCCATCTCCTAATGCTGATTTTGGATATGATATATCCGATTACTGCGATATTCACCCGGATTACGGTGATCTTGACCTTTTCCGCAAGGTACTTAAGGGTGCTCATGACAGGGGCCTTAAGGTTTTGATGGACCTTGTTGTAAATCACACCTCTGATGAACACAAATGGTTTCTTGAAAGCAAGAAGAGCCGTGACAATAAGTACAGTGACTATTATATCTGGAAAGATCCCAAGATAGTTAAAGGCGAAAAGCGCCCGCCTAATAACTGGGATTCTCTTTTTGAGGGCAATGCCTGGGAATATGTACCCGAAAGAGATCAATACTATTTACATATTTTTGCCAAAAAACAGCCAGATCTTAATATGGACAATCCTGTTGTAAGGGAAGAAGTTAAGAAGATCATGCGCTTCTGGCTTGATATGGGAGTTGACGGCTTCAGAGAGGACGTTATCACCTTTATTTCAAAGCACCCTGACCTTCCGGATGGCTATCCTTTTATTCCTGTAGCTAATGGTATGCCTTTTTATAAGGACGGTCCAAGGATTTTGGAGTATCTTAGGGAATTCAGGGATGTATGTCTTGAATACGGCGCCCTTCAGATTGGTGAAGCGCCCATGACTACTGTTGAAACTGCCCTTTTATACATAACCGGCAAAGAGCGAACCCTTGATATGATGTTCCACTTTGACCACATGATGGCTGATTGTTTTCTAACAGAGTATATACACAGAGATTTTAATCTTGTGAAGCTTAAGAGCGCTTTTAGCAAGTGGCAGACAATGCTTCTTGGAAAAGGATGGAATGCCCTCTATCTTGAAAATCACGACCATCCGCGTATCATAAGCCGCTATGGCAATGAAAAAAAGTACTGGAGAGAAAGCGGATGTGCCCTTGCAGCAAGCTACATATTCCAGCAGGGAACGCCTTTTATCTATCAGGGCCAGGAAATTGGCATGACCAATATAAGCCTTAGCTCTATTGATAAGTATATAGACGTCTCTTCACATAATAACTACAACAATTTCCATACCAACGAGCCTGTATCAAAGCGCCTTAAGAGGATACAGCGCTCAAGCCGCGACTCTTCAAGGACACCTGTTCAGTGGAGTCCTGATAAGTATGCGGGATTTTCAACTGTTAAACCATGGTTTTATATAAATAAAAACTATAAGACCGTTAATGTGGAGACTGAAGATAAGGACCCAGAAAGCATCCTGAACTTCTACAGAAAGTGCCTTAAGGTCAGAAAAGAACATGCGGGCCTTATCTATGGCAGATATCGTGAGTATTTTCATTTTAGTAAAAAGCTGTATGTGTATGGAAGGCGTTATAAAAACGAGCGTTATCTTATCGTGATCTCTTTTTCCGAAAACGAAGAAAAGATCAAAGCCCCGAAAGGCTTTGATCTTAGTAGTGCTACTCTTCTTCTGTGTAATTATAAGGATGCTGAGACTATGGATCATGATGCACCGCTCCGTCCATATGAAGTCAGAGTCTTTAGTTCATAGCTGTAACATTATCTCTGATAACATCCCAGTTTGTGCAGCGCACAAAATTTGCATTAGGGAGCTCTGCGTTCTGGTTCCAAGGTCTATTGAAAACGTTGACCTTAAGATCAGGAAGGTGATCGAAGAACTTGAACGCCAGAGGTGAATCCTCTACAGCAACATCAAATTTCATCTTGTAGTAATCTTCAAGCTCAAGTGTGAACTCACTGTTCTTGATAAAGCTGTCTCTTCCGTATTTGTTAAGGCAAAAGAGCTTAACGCGCTCAAGGCCGTGCTCATCAAGCCACTTGCGGGAAGGTTCATAAGCACTTGAAGGGCGTCCTGTTATGATGGATACGTTATGACCCTGATCAAGCCATTCATTAACGACAGTTGACGCTCCAGGTGTCTCTTCATAGGACAAGAGAACGTCCGGCAGATGAGCTTCTATCATGAGCTTCTCATACTCATCCTCTGTTAAGTCAAAAGACCTTTGAAGGTTAAAAAACTGTATATTCTCATAAGGAACTTCCTTATTAAAGAGATCTCCTGCAAGCTTTGAAAGAGCTCTTGCTGTCTCGCATAAGCAATCGTCAAAATCAATATAGATATTCAAATAAAATGCCTCCTGAAAAACGATAATTAAAGCATCATTGATTTTACCATTAACTATGACAATTGTGAATGGGATTATATACATAACCGGATAGGTGAATCTAAAATACAAAAAAGTGCCTTTCTGATAATATTTTTCAGAAAGGCACTTTGAATTATCATAAGTATTAAATTACCTTGCTATCAGAATCCTGATTGTCTTTTCTTCCGGATCCATCGTCTGTTGCAGACAGATATTTTCTAAGAGGAATCCAGATAACAAAGGCAAGGGCGCTTCCTATAAGGGCTGTGATGAGCTGAACTGTTGAAAACTGAGCTTGAAGAGCCGGAAGCATCTTTTCCTGCATAGGCTGTGGAAGAAATGTCGGAAGAAGCCATAATGAAATGGTAAGTCCCATAACAACCGCTTTAATAACACTTCCTACGACCATACCCAGACAGAGCCTTACATCCTTATTAATATTATTAGAAATTTTTTTATAGAATAACCATACAAATACTACAAGTACCACATTGCCTAGCATAACCAGTGGGATCAATGCCGGAACAGCTGACATTACAGGGCTTCCAGTAATAATGAAGGCTGTAACAGGTGTGATGATACTAAGGATTATTCCGCATGCAAAACCAGCAGTAAGAACCGCGATAATAAGGCATGCATTGATGATAGGACCTGTAATAAATACACTGAGATTTTTGAAGAACTGGCTCACGATACATATTGCGAGCAAAATACCCGTTATTGCAATCTGCTTTGTTGTGATTTTCATATATCTCCCTCGCTGCGAGTATAAAGATAAGACGTTGACGGTTACAAAAAGCTATAAAAATGTGAATCATGAAATACAAAGAAATATTGAGATACCAGAATAAAAATGTCTGCGGAGCTCGCATCACAAACTTAACTTTATTATAATCCCTTAATTAATAAATACAAGAAATATATAATAGTATTAAATTATAGCCACTTGACAAATCATCAATATGGTCACATAATAAAGCGTCAAATTAATAGATGAAAATTTTATGCACGAAGAGCCGACAAAGGCGTCCGGTATCTTTTATAGGATACCTCTCACCTTTTATACCGGTTCTTTTTTGTTTTTTAAGGAGAAGGAGAAGGAGACTTTTATGGCGACAAAATATGTGTTTGTAACAGGCGGCGTGGTTTCAGGACTTGGTAAGGGAATAACAGCAGCATCTCTGGGAAGACTCTTAAAAGCCAGAGGTTATAAAGTAACAATGCAGAAGTTCGACCCATATCTTAACATCGACCCGGGTACAATGAACCCTATCCAACACGGAGAGGTATTTGTAACAGATGATGGCACAGAAACTGACCTTGACCTTGGACACTATGAGCGTTTCATCGATGAAAGTCTCGACAAGAATTCCAACGTAACAAGTGGTAAAGTTTACTGGTCTATCCTTCAGAAAGAGCGTCGTGGTGACTTCGGCGGACACACAGTTCAGGTAATACCTCATGTTACCAACGAGATCAAGAGCCGCTTCTATCGCAACGACTCTGATGAAGAGACACATATCGCCCTTATCGAAGTTGGCGGAACCGTTGGTGATATCGAATCCCAGCCATTCCTCGAGGCAATCCGTCAGTTCCAGCACGAGGTTGGGCCTCAGAATTCCATGATCATTCTTGTATCACTCCTTCCATACCTTAGATGTTCACAGGAGCTAAAGACCAAACCTACACAGGCTGCAGTTAAGACCATGCAGGGAATGGGTCTTCAGCCTGATGTTATAGTTGCAAGATCTGAAGTGGATTTTGATGATGAATTAAAAGACAAGATCGCTCTTTTCTGCAATATTCCAGCAGAAAACGTTCTTAAGAACCTTGACCTTAAATATCTCTATGAGGCTCCTCTTGCCATGGAAAAAGAGCACCTTGCTCAGGTAGCTTGTAAGTGCCTTGGCCTTGAGTGTCCTGAACCAGATCTTACTGACTGGAACGAGATGGTCAATACTCTTTATTCATTAAATCATACAGTTAATATTGCTCTTGTTGGTAAGTATACACAGCTTCATGATGCCTATATCAGCGTTGTTGAAGCCCTTAAGCACGGCGGTATCTCCAATAAGACTGAAGTTAATATTAAATGGGTAGATTCTGAAACAATTAACGATGAAAATGTAGCCGAAGCTCTTTCAGATGTAGACGGTATCCTTGTCCCAGGCGGATTTGGTGACAGAGGTATCGATGGTATGGTAAGTGCCATCAAGTATGCAAGAGAAAACAACGTTCCATTCCTTGGTCTGTGCCTTGGTATGCAGCTTTCTATCGTTGAATTTGCAAGAAACGTTGCAGGAATCCATGATGCTGACTCAATCGAGTTTAACGCAGGCACTCAGCATCCTGTTATCGCATTTTTGCCAGACCACAACGCTGATGATGAACTTGGCGGAACTCTTCGTCTCGGCTCATATCCATGTACTTTGAAGGAAGGCTCTCTTGCCCACAGGCTCTATGGTTCATGCGAGATCACAGAGCGTCATCGTCACAGATATGAAGTAAATAACTCCTTCAGAGAAGCCTTTACTGCAGCTGGTCTTAGCATTTGCGGAACATCACCTGACAACAGGATCGTAGAGATGATCGAGAATCCTTCATGTGATTTCTTCATTGCAACACAGGCTCACCCAGAGCTCAAGTCAAGACCAAACAGACCACATCCTCTTTTTGCAGGACTTGTTGAGGCTGCACTGAAGCATGAGGAAAGAAAGTAATAGGAGGCCATATGTACACACTTAATGAGAACTATTTAAAACTTCCGGGAAGCTATCTGTTTTCAGGAATCGCAAAGAAAGTCGCAGCTTATCAAAAAGCTCATCCGGATGCTGATATCATTCGCCTTGGTATAGGCGATGTAACACAGCCCCTGTGTAAAGCTGTAATCGACGAACTTCACAAGGCTGTTGATGAAATGGCTAGCGCTGATACCTTCAAAGGCTATGCACCAGACCTTGGATATGAATTCCTTCGTCATGCCATGGCTGAAAATGATTATAGAAATAACGGCTGCGATATAAAGGATGATGAGATCTTCATCTCTGATGGCGCAAAGTCAGATTCTGCCAATATCCAGGAGATCTTCGGCGCAGAAGCAAAACTCGCTGTATGTGATCCTGTATATCCTGTTTATGTAGATTCCAATGTTATGGCTGGAAGATGCGGCGAATATGATGAAAAGACAGGCATGTGGAGCAATGTTATCTATATGCCATGCACAGCTGAAAACAATTTTGCACCTCAGATTCCTACACAGACTCCTGATCTTATCTATCTGTGCTTCCCTAACAATCCAACAGGTGAAGTTATTACAAGAGATGAGCTTCAGAAATGGGTTGATTATGCTAATAAGGTTGGCGCTGTGATCATTTATGACGCAGCTTATGAAGCTTACATCACTGATCCATCCATCCCTCACAGCATCTACGAGTGCGAAGGGGCAAGAAAGTGCGCTATCGAGCTTAGATCTTTTTCCAAAAATGCAGGATTCACAGGTCTTCGTCTTGGCGCTACTATCATTCCTCACGATATCGTTGTTGCTAAAACAGCTATTGGCAAAGAGAATGTCGAGCTTCACAGCCTCTGGGCAAGAAGACACGGCACCAAGTATAACGGAGCTCCATATATCGTACACCGCGCCGGTCTTGCATGCTACACAGAAGAAGGCAAGGCCCAGATCAAAGAGCAGGTTGCTACTTATATGAAGAACGCTCACTATATCAAGAATGGTCTTAAGGAAGCAGGTTACACTGTTTATGGCGGCGAGAACTCACCTTATGTATGGCTTAGAACTCCTGACAACATGACAAGCTGGGAATTCTTCGATATGCTTCTTGAAAAGGCTAATGTAGTAGGTACTCCTGGTTCAGGATTTGGTCCAAGCGGCGAGCACTACTTCAGACTTACTGCTTTCGGAAGCTATGAAAACAGCGTACGAGCTATTGAGAGAATCAAGAACATGTAATATGTGAATCTACAAATTGAAGATTCATAGATCACAGTATTTTAGGCAAAATAAAACCCTCCCGTTCTGATAAGCACCTAACTTTTAGGAATGTATCAACCGGGAGGGTTATTATTATTTGATGATCTTAAATTGTGAAGGAGCTGCGGATTGCCTTAAGTTCGTTAGAATTCTCCTTGGTCTCGGCAACTACGTTTACAACGCCTTCTGATAGCTGTGCAACATCTGTAGTCTTCTCTGCTACTGTTGTTACCGCCTGAGCTGCTTCGCCAACTGTCTTAGAGATATCTGCAATAGATGTTCTGATATCATTGGTAGCTTCCTGAAGTTCTCCGATCTGGTTATAAATTGAACCAAGAGCATCCGAGAAGCCTTTTGCATCAGATTCATACTGCTCACTCATATCGAGGAATTTCTCATAATCAGCAGCTACATCATTACTTACATAATCGAGGGTTCTCTGCAGACACTTACTCATTTCATTAACCGCATCCTGTACTTCAGCTACAATCTGCATGATATCGTTAACTGTGTCTGAAGACTGGTTTGCAAGAGATCCAATCTCTGTTGCTACTACTGCAAATCCCTTACCTGCATCACCGGCACGGGCTGCCTCGATTGAAGCATTAAGTGCAAGGAGATTGGTCTGGCTTGAAATATCCTGAATAGCACCTGCAAGTGTGTTAACTTTTTCAACTGCCTTTGATTTTTCAAGGGCTTCTTTTCCCTGAGCATCGATCTCTTCATAAATTGTCTTGGTCTTCTGGGATGCTGCAATTGTATCCTGGTGTATTCCTGCGGCCTTTGCACTGATCTCTTTAGCCATATCAGCGGAATTAAGGGCAGAATCTGCAATCTCATCAGCCTTTTCTTTAATGGAATTGGTATTATCACTGATAAGATCTGTTGATGCTGATGTTTCCTGCATCGATGCTGCAAGTTCCTCAGAAGTTGCCGAGTTATCAGCATTAGCTGAATCAATCTTAAATGTTATATCTGAAAGAGTTTCTGCATGTTCGGCAAGGTTATCGGATGTATCGCTGATCCTTCCAACAAGATCTCGAAGGTTCTGTTCCATTTCTCCGATAGCTACAGCCATTACGCCGGTTTCGTCCTTGTTCTTTTCAAGTTTTTCAAGATCACCGCTCTTTGAGAAGTTAAGATCACCAACTTGCTTGATAACGCCTGTAAGACGTCTGATAGGTCTTGTAATTCCGGCACCTGCCAAAATACTGAATCCAAGTAATACAAGTCCAAGTACAACTGAAAGCAAGATACTTGCATTTCTTACGGTATTGATCTCAGCCATGATCTCAGTTTCGTTAGCAACTATAACTGAAACCCACTTGGTTGAAGATACTACCTGGTATGCACCGTATTTGGTTACACCATTTTCATCAACGTAATGGAATACACCGTTTTCCTCATATTTGCCTGTTGGAATTGCTTTTAAGATACTGGCAACGTTATCGTTAAATACAGTCGTTCCAAGCTTATCTTCTTTCTTGTGATAAAGGAATGTTCCTTCGCCGTCTACAACGTAAACATAACTGGAAGATATTCCGTTAAGACCTTTTCCCTCGAGCCTTGTTTTAAGAACTTCATAATCTGTATTTTCCTCACCGTTTTCTTTAACAAGGTCATCAACAAGCTGGGATGACAGGGTTACAATATCCTGCATATTATTCTCTGTAACCTTTTGAATTGCACTTCTGGATTGGGGAACAATATAGAATATGTTCAAAAGAAGGAAAAGTACTACGCATCCAATGATCAGCATTATGATCTTGGCGTAAATAGAATAAATATTTATAGATCTTTTTTTCATGCAGATACCTCCATGATCGTGGAAATCACACTCTACGATTATGTATCGGCAGATTTTCAGCAACACTTAAGCTATCGTATATATTTTTAGGTATCATATGTGATAAAATGAAGAATATTCAAAAATAATAATCTTATTTTTCCACACAGAGAGGAAAGACCATTATATGAAAAGATATAAAAATATATTAAAAGTATTATTTATTTCACTGTCAACAATAGCTCTATCTGCCTGCACTTCTCCTAGCACAGGAAACAATAACCTTCCTGACACAGTTACACCTGCAGGAAATGTCTCCGGGTCTAACGACTCAGGTGAAAGTGCAGATGCATCAAATGAAGGCACTGCTTCATCCAATGAGGATTCTACTCAATCAGAAGTAGCATCAGGTGATAATAGTACAACTGATGTAACAGGGGATGATGGTACAGATGCAAGTGCATCTGCAGCTACATCAACCACAGTCTACAAAGATCCTATCAGTAACTCAGAGCCAGTTAAAGATGGATATCTTAACATCGTATTCCTTGGAGATGAGCAGTTTCTGACAGGAACAAGTGAAGGTAATACAATTCCGGATCTTATGGTCAACAGATTCGATGATCCAACAATTTATAACCTTGCGATAAAAGATACTATGGGTGCTATCCCGCGCTCACAGACATCAACTGACCCATCTGCCTACAAGGAACCAGGCTTTACTGCCATGGCACATGTACTTGCTGGTGATATAAAGATATCAGCTTTTGGCGATAAGGTAAGTCAGGAAGTTGCTACTACCTGCAGCAAGATAAATGTTAAAACTGTAGACTACTATGTGATAGGTTATGGTTATCATGATTATTACAATGGTGTAGAAGCAAGTAATGAGAGTAATCCGGAAGATGAGCACAGCCTTCACGGTGCTATTGTGACAGGTATCAAGATATTGCAGGAAGTATCTCCTAATGCTCAGTTCATCATATGCAGCCCTTACTATTGCAGATTTTATGATGATAAAGGCAATGATATAGGTGATGCATTCTCTGTAACAAAGGGACTTACAACACTAGCAGTATACGCTAACGAGGCAGTTCTTGCAGCAGACGATGTATCAAATGCATTGACGCTTCCAGCTATAAGTGGAACACTTTTTGACCTTAACGGTCACACCTACAGCCAGTATCTTGAATCAGATGGACTGACCATGAATCTTAAAGCAAGACGTATCTACAGTGACGTACTTGCTAGGATTATAAAATATCACTTGGGATTTATTGGCATAGACGAAGCCAATATGACTATTACTATCGCAGATTATAATTAAGAATTAGAAAAAAGAAAAAATAGTTATTATAAAACAAATGAAGGACATGTTTTACATGTCCTTCATTTGTTTTGCAAGCTCTTTTCCCTTATCAAGTGCCTTTGCAGAATAAGCCTTGCCTTTATCTAAAGCTTTACTGGAAATCTTTTTAACTTCAGGCTCAAGCTTGTCCCAGTTAAGACCTATCGCAAAGCCGATAGCAAGGGAGCAAACTATACCAATACAAAATCTTTTTCTATTTTTACGAGCTTTTCTTTTTTCTTCTTCCTGTTCCTTGGTTTTCTTCATGCAAGCCTCCTGTTCTGTACAAGGCCCTAAATACGGACCAAGATTATGATTTAAACTCTCATATAGATTATAACATGACTTACTCTTTGCTTTCTAATCTCTGGAGTTATTTCATAAGAAGTTTATATAATGTCGGCTCAAAGCCAAACTCTTCTATCATGCCATCAATCTCTTTCTTGGCTGTAACAACCTTTGCTTTTGGGGTGACAGGTCTTTTAATAGCTCTTATAAGAAGGTTCTTGGGAGTATGGTCAAGGTCTACAAACTCAAGGATCTGTGTCTTGTATCCCTGACACTCAAGTATATTGGCTCTAATTGCATCTGTTGCAAGAGCAGAAAACCTTTCTTTGATAATGCCATATCTTGACATAAGACTGAGATTCTCAGGCTTTATCTGCTTGTTAAGTTCATGCTGGCAGCATGGAACTGAGAAGATCATCTTAGCGTTCCACATAACTGCGTTATAGAGGGCAAAATCTGTTGCTGTGTCGCAGGCATGGAGTGTTATTACCATGTCAACATCAAAAGGAGTCTTATATCCGTTGATATCTCCAAGCTCGAAATGAAGCTTATCATATCCGTACTTTTTGGCTGCTTCGTTACAATTCTTGATAACAGCCTCTTTAAGATCAAGACCGATCATGTTAACTTCTATGTTCTTGATCTGTGTCAGGTAGTAGTAAACAACAAAGGTAAGGTATGATTTGCCACATCCAAAGTCTATGACATTGAGCTTTGTGATATTGCCGGATGAAATCTCATCGTCAAGTATCTCGATAAATCTGTTGATCTGCTTATACTTGTCATACTTGGATTTGACCACACTTCCATCTGAAGTAAACACGCCCATATCAACGAGCGGCGGAATCTTCATACCTTCTTCGAGGATATAGTTCTTCTTGCCGGAAGGAGCTTTTTTATTCAGCACTACCTGATCATTAGCCTTTTTCTTAACTTTATAGGTAGCTTTACCCTTTTTTGATATAAGAATGATGTGCTCTTCTGAATTAGACATACCGTTAAGCTGCTTAAACAAGCCTTCTGTAAGTTCATAGCACCTTGTGGCTATATCATCTTTTCCCAAATTCTCGTGGAATACCTGGGTCTTTGTGTATTTTGAGATCTGATATTTATCCTTATTCTGCTCCACAACAAGCTTTTTAAACTCGTTGGAGCTTTTAGTGGGGTTACTAATAATAATCTTTGAAGCCCCCGCTTCTATCATCATCCTTATGTATTGTTCTAATTCATTCATTTAAAACCTCTTTACCATCGCAAGCCCAGTCTGTTCCAGTATGTGCGAAAATCACTTCATATTCTTCCATTTATTCTTATCGATAAACATCATTATAAACGCGACAAGTAACATTATGGACGCAACTAATATTGCCTTTTCATTATAACTATCGGACACATATTTTCCAATAATAGCACCTATAATAAAAAATGCAATGCATCCATAATATGCAAACGCTTTATTAAGGAGCTTTCTGTCCTTCTGAATGAAAAACTCGCACAGATTCTGGGTCCCGCTTCGAAGATTACCCGTACACATGGTGGTTGCCATGGCATATCCATGAAACTTGGCAAATGTAGCAACCTGAGTTCCGCAGGTAAAAGAAATAAGCGAATTAACTATCAGATTCATGCTCTGGGGCATGAATGCAGAGATAACAAGTGTTATTATTTCTATCAAAAGAGATATCTGTCTCCAGTGGAGCATTCCCTGTTCATTGTTCTTAAGTCTTATAACTTCTGAAACTACTACGCCAAGGGCGAAAGCTGTTATAGGTACAAGGTACTGGAGGGCTTTAGCTATATGCAGATTCGAAAGGTTAATAGCCATCAGGACTATGTTGCCCGTTTCTGCATTGGCAAATACTCCTCCCCTGCAAATATATGAATATGCATCCATAAAACCGCCCGCAATAGCAAGGACTACTGCAAGAAGCATGGATTCAGACATTTGTCTTTGTTCTTCCATTTCAATCCTCCACGAAAGGGATTATTTCTACAAAACATATACCTTCTTAAACCAATTGTTCAAGAAGGCATTAGCATTTTTGTTCAAAAACCTTTATACTTATTTTCCAACTGCTGCTTAATATCTTTTACAAGCTCCTTGGCGCGATCAACCTCAGCACTATCCACCTCTATAGCATCCTGATATCGGGCTCTGATATACAGTTCACGAAGCTGCTTTGATTCATCGTAAAAGGCAAGGCCCTCCGATGCCATCAATACGTCTTCTGTAGTAGTCTGACGGACAATATCAAGTCCGTATTGATCTGACAAGGCAAGAAATTCCCTGTAAATATTTCTGATCTTCTCATTGTTACTGGATGCTTTATGGTTTCTTTTATTTTTCTTGCGCCTTTTTCCAAAAAGAATGAAATTATTACCCTCTTCGATGTCTCCAGCAACTCTATCCTTTTCAATACCCAGGTTGCGAACCATATTATAGACACAGTATAAGATAAAAGCAACCAAGATAAAGATCAGCACAAAAAGCATGATCCTTAAAAAAGTTTCGATCATAAAAAACATAGTGGAATTTGGCGGTTGTCCTAAATAACCATTATCTCCCGGAATATCCTGAGTACGCCCATGAAGTTGTTCTGAAACTTCCGCAGCAACTATTTCCCTTTTTTCTTCCATATGATCATTAACGATCATCGTGATCAGATTAACAATGCTATAAAAAATAAAGCCAAAGGGGATAAGAATAAGTTCCACAAGCCATTGAAGCAGACTTATCACACCAAAAACAACTGCGCTTATGGCAGCCCCGATGCCCACTGTTGCTGCGACTTCAAAAACGTTCATAAACCGGACCTTAAGCCCTGCTCCTGCCCCAATCCTCTTCCTTCTAAGGATCAGCATTCCCATAAAAATATATGTAACCGCCCAAAACTTAGTTTCATTCATCTTGTCCGGTCCACTTATATAGCAGGGAACCGCCATAAATATAGCCAGCATTCCGGTTATACCAAACCAATATTTATAATCTTCATAGTATAATTCGTTTTTATCCTCAACCGTGAGGAACAGATAAAAAGCAAGGAATACTGAAGTTATAATAATGTCACTGACTCTATTTGCTGTAAAAAGGCCAAGTGCAGGCATAAGACCGCATAAAAGTTTTAACGGCCAAATATCTTTGACCTTTTGTAGTAATAAAGATGACACAAAAGCCAGGATCAAAACTGTGCACATAAGCACCTTGGCTTCTTTGTAAGAAGGAATTGCACAGGCAAAAATATAAAAAAAGATATAATCAGCTACTGTTTTCAGAGCGTTAACAAGCAACATCTTTGTTCACCTCCGCTTCCAGTACACAAATCTCATATTCACTAAAGCGCTGCAGGCGGGTAAGCGTTTCCCTGTCCTGATCTCTCAAAGGTGCGCTAACTACGAAATAACTGCAGTTTTTCTTTTGCTCCCTGATGCACTTCTCAATCAACTTGTCGAAAGAAAAATAGCTACACAAAACAGACTTACCCATTTTAGTCATAAGTCTCTCGAAATGAATTTTGCCATAGCCTTCTTTTAAACTGCCAATATCTCCATTAGATATGAACTGATACGGGATATGCTCTGCTTCTAACTGCTCGCATATAGTTCTGACGATCTCTAAGCTCTTTTCCTTCTCTTTGACGCTTCCCCTTTCCATATTAAGAACAATCGCCGCAGTAGCATCAACCGTATAATCACTATTTTTGACCATAAGTTTGCCTACCTTGGCGCTATGCTTCCAGGATATCTTTTTCATAGGTTCACGTCCCGTATAATCAAGATACCCCATAGTCAACACCGGGTCTTCCATTATAAAACGTCTTACTGAAATATCTCCAATGTAACCACCAAGAGCATTTATAACAAACTCATCCTCACAACGCCGCGGCATTGCCACAAGGTTTGCTTTGATAATATCTGATAAAATATTGGACTTAAATCCCCAAAAATCTCCTGTTTCCATGTAATACTTACCGTTACGATAAACACCTCGCTTTGGCAAAGTGAAAATAATCTTATGATCATAGCTACTATATGGAAGCAAAAAAATCCTGTGGCTCTGTTTATTGTCTTTTCTTCCGGAAACAACTGCACCTTCCGGCATAAATTCATAAAGGCGCATATAGACAACAGGTAAAAACCAGAAATTATTCAATCTGCAATTACATATGATCTTCTCACCCGGCTCAGCAAGCTCCGTGTCGAAGGAAAAACTCAGAAATAAATGCCGAGAAATTCTGGGAGTTATCAAGACCTGCATGAGTAGGATCATTATAATTATTCCATATATGATCAGTCTACTCATACGTTTTCCAGAGGTACCTTGACCTCACTTACTATCCTTTCCATAATTTTGACCGGATTCTGATGACTTCCAGGAGCAAGAAGTAGCCTGTGTGCCAGTACTGGGATAGCTTCTTTTTTGACATCTTCGGGGATAACATAGTCTCTTCCAGCCATAGCTGCACGGATTCTCGCAGCCTTGTAAAGGGCAAGGGTTCCTCTTGTCGAAACGCCGCTTGCGATCGTATCGCTATTTCTGGTTGCTTCTATGAGATCCATCATGTATGATTTCACATCACTTGAAACCGTAACTTTTTCAATTTCGCTGCGCGCTTCAAGTGTGTCTGATTCACTAATTACTGCCTGCAGACTTTCAATGATATCCTTGGAATCTCTTCGTCCCATAAGGGATATCTCCTGATCTCTTTCCATGTAGCCAAGACTAAGTTTCATGAAGAAACGGTCAAGCTGCGCCTCTGGAAGAGGGAATGTACCGTAAGACTCTATGGGGTTCTGGGTACCCATTACAATAAAGGGCTCGCTTAACTTAAAGGTCTCGCCATCAACTGAAACCTGACGCTCTTCCATTGCTTCAAGAAGAGCAGACTGAGTACGGGGAGTCGCACGGTTGATCTCATCTGCAAGAACTACATTGGAGAAAACCGGTCCCTTTCTGAATACAAAGTCCCCTTCTTTCTGATTATAGAAATGAATTCCTGTAAGATCAGATGGTAAAAGATCCGGTGTAAACTGAATTCTCTTAAAATCTCCACCTATACTTTTTGAAAATGCTCGAAGGAGCATTGTTTTACCGGTTCCAGGCTGGTCTTCCAATAACACATGTCCTCCAGCCAAAAAACAGATGATAATCTGGCGGATTGTAGCATCTTTGCCGATTATCACCTGTCCTGCATTTTCCACAATTCTGTCTGAATACTCTTTAACTGTCATAAAATGTCCCCTGTTTACTTTTTCAATATTTCCTTCTTATATTAGTAATTTAAAAGGTTTCCAACAATTTTAACACATCAACGCGTTAGTGACAAACGCTTATTTACTGCGTTCTACAGCAAGGGCGCCAGCGTCCTGCTCTGAAAGGGTAAGTCCACTTTCAAACTTCTCTCTATGAACAAATTATAAACTGTTATATCCCAAATAGAACATAATTTCTTTATAATTTTATAATTCCCTGTTAATTGGATTGCTGTTCTATCTGTGCTATAACATAGTCACAAGGAGATGAGAGTTACATTCCTCCAGATAATAAATGAAAAATAATTAATAGTAAGGAGATGACTATTATGATGAGAACAGGTAGAAGAAATAACAATTGCACTGCAAGATATTACAACGATGCATTCGATCTTATGGACGATATGTTAGGTGGCTTCTGGGGAACAGGACTTGAATCCACCAGCAACATGAGAACAGACGTGATCGAAGAAGAAGGTGACTACCAGCTGATCACAGATCTTCCGGGATTTGAAAAGAGCGACATAAACATCTCTCTTAAGGAAGATATCCTGACAATAACAGCAAGCCACAAGGATGCAGATAAGGAAGGTGAAGACAAGAAGGCCGAGCCTAAGTACATCAGAAGAGAAAGAGTAAAGAGCTCTTTTGAAAGATCCTTCAGAGTTGAGAATGTAACAGCTGAAGATATCTCAGCAGCTTATGAAAACGGCGTTCTGACTGTAACTATTCCTAAGAAGCAGCCGGTTGAGCCAGAAACCAAGAAGATTGCTATAGCATAAAAACAGCAATCACTACACCAATTTGATTGCAACTAACTTTTACAAATAGATTGTAACTATATCAAAAGTATTATTTGCAACAGCTATATAGCTGTTAGTATAGAAGGGAAGTGTTTATTATGTTGATGCCTATGTTATGGAAAAATGATCTTGATGAAATGATGGATCCTTTCGATATGTGGGATCACGCTACTGAGAGTTTCTTTGGTAACGACCTGATGGAATTCGATACCATGAAGACCGATGTGATCGAAGAAGACCACGATTACAAATTAAAGGCTGACCTTCCTGGATTTGACAAGAAGGATATCGGTATCGACCTTAAGGGCGGCGTACTTACAATCAGCGCCAATCATAAAGAGAACAATGACAAGAAAGACGCCAAAGGTAAATATGTCCGCAAGGAACGCAGAGAGATGTCCTATCACAGGAGCTTCACTGTTGGCGATAACATGAAGCCTGAAGACATCAATGCCGCTTATGAGAATGGCGTTCTTACTATCGTTCTTCCTAAGAAAGAGATTGAACAGAAAAATGATGATGTTATGCGGATTGAAGTTAAATAATTAAATGAACATGTTCATTTAAAAACATTACAAAAAGCGCTATCTGCCAAAGGGTAAAAAGGCTCTACCACTTAAATAGTAAGGTGGTAGAGCCTTTCTCATATCTTGCCTCGGGAAATATATATGGTATTCCGTTAATACCTAAAGTATAATCAAAGATATAGAGCTGTATTAACAGATCACATTATAGGGGGCTTTCATGGGAGATTCTAAGAAAAAGATCAATGAGACTCATCTTGGTTTTATCCAGAATGTAACTGACAGAATGGGACAGAATTCTTTTCACTCCAAGAACTGGTGCGTAACTGTAATATCTGCTATGGTAGCCTTTTATCTTACACAGGATGCTGCCACAATGAGGCCTGTGATCGCCGTTACTGCTTGCGTTGTTACTATCCTCTTCTCTCTTATAGATGCTTATTACCTTCATCTTGAAAGGGGCTATAGGTATTTATATAAAGTTGCTGCTCAGCTTGTTGAAGATAGTACTGTCAAAGACTTTTCTATGAGTAGACCAAAAAGATATAAAGGCTTTAAAAAGTATATTGAAGCCCTGTTCTCTGTATCTACAGGATTGTTCTATCTGGTAATACTTATTGGAATCATTATCTTATATGTTATGACCTCTATATGATCAAAACAAAAAAGCTCTGCCACCTGAAAGCTTCAAGTGGCAGGGCCTTTATTATTGTACTTTTATGGATTAGTTTGTAACAGCTTTAAAAATGCATCCGAATGCAACTGCTATAAGTACTACCGGAATAATGAGTATTGTTCCAATTCCAAGTATCAATCCTATAAGGATAAATGGGAAAGCAACTACTGCAATAAGTACTCCTATGAGTTTAAGGAGTCCCCAAGTTGCCTTTAAAGCTATCTTTATAAATCCAAAGAGGATTGAAAGTATGAGTAATACTAATATTGTTGTAAACATGTCTAGCTCCCTTCCGCCTTGCGGCTGATCTTTCCTTCTTATGAATCCATATTATCGCACAGATGCTGGAAAATAAACAGCATTATCTGCAAGTTAGGAGGGGTAATTTGCTGTTTTCGCAGTTTTTCGTAATGTTTTTGTGATAAATTTGAGGAACTTAAGCCATGAACCTGACTTCAAAATAGCGGTAACTATTCCTGCGATCAGGGTCAGTATAGCCACAGAAGCAACAGCCTTCTTTACTGGAGAAGATGTTTTAGGTGCTTCATTTTCTTCAATCGTAGTGCTTGCTGTTCCTGCTTCATCAGAGGTGTTACCCACTTCTGCTTCTGATGATCCGGATTCAATAGCTCCTTCATTACCGGTAGTATCTTTGCTTTCAGTATTATCGTTATTTTCAGTAGTTTCATCTACCTTTGAAACGATCTCCTGAGTTCCTTCGTCGCTGCTTCCTGACGCATTACCTGATGTATTTCCTGTAGCATTACCTG
>CAMVNV010000053.1 GCA_947168935.1 uncultured Butyrivibrio sp.
TGTCATTCGTATTTTTTGCTTTTTTTGGAGTAAAAGTATTTGGAGTTTTGGTGATCAGCCTTTTGTGGAATTATATTTTCCTTAGGATGCTGAGGTCAGGACATCCTGATACTGAGAACATGACCGGGGATAAACATAAGTCTGCGCCCGGATCGAAAAAGGTACTAATTGTAGGAATAACCGGCAACATAGCCCTTCTTCTGGTTTTTAAATATGCAGGATTTTTTGCTGATATCATTAACTTCTTTGGACCGGGAACGCTTACTGTAACTGTACTTCTCCCTGTTGCCATCAGCTTTTATACCTTTTCACAGATATCACTTCTTGTTGACGCATGCAGAGGCGAAGCGAAGGATATATCACTTACTGAATACCTGTCATACATAACCTTTTTCCCAAAGATCCTTCAAGGCCCCATTGTCAGATACACTGATATGAAAAAAGAGTTTGAAAAAAGCCTTGATCTTAAGTGGGATACTGAAGCTTTCATGCAGGCCCTTATGCTCTTTGTGCTGGGACTTTCCAAGAAAGTCATAATAGCAGATACCCTGGCAATTGCAGTAGATTATGGATATAGTAACCTTCAGACCTTGACACCAATGGATGCCATACTTACAGCAGTATGTTATTCATTCCAGATATACTTTGACTTTAGCGGATACTGCGACATGGGAAGAGGAATCTGTCAGATGGTCGGAATGGATCTTCCCGTTAACTTCGAAAGTCCATATAAAGCAAGGAACATAGACGATTTCTGGAAAAGATGGCACATGTCACTCACAGCCTTTTTTACCAGATATGTATATATCCCACTTGGCGGAAACAGAAAAGGAAAAGTCAGAACATATATCAACTTCATGATAGTCTTCATACTATCAGGCTTCTGGCACGGCGCAGGCCTTACCTTCATAGTATGGGGAGCCATGCACGGACTATTGTATGTAATAACAAGAGCGCTACTTGGAAAAAGTACTAACAATAAAAACACATCTACTAAAAAACTTGTACCATATCCGATAGCCTTGGCACTGACATTCATATTCGTTAGTTTAGCCTGGGTGTTCTTTAGAGCTGGTACTATTCAGGATGCAGTAACCCTCATATCAGCAATGACCAGATTTAAAGACTACGGCGCAGCTGCTCTTATGATAAGCAAAGACTTTATCAAATGCTTCCAGATAGACGAACTCTGGTACATATTCAAGATAACACCTATCGCCCACATGACCTGGGGACCTTCGGTATGCATGTGGTTTATAATACTTATTAGTGGATTCTTTGCATTTGTTTCTAAGAATGCCGCTGAATTAACAGCTAAACATAAAGTCAATATACCAGGAGCAATTGTACTGGCAGTGCTCTTGGTGTGGTCCGTGATAAAATTTGCTAATGTAAGTACATATATTTACTTGGGATTTTGACGCAGACGTCCGCCATCAAGGGCAAGCCCCTAAAGCGGTGGCTGGCATATTACCTCAGGCTCAGAATCTAAGAACAGTGGAAAGGTTTTTTGTAACCTTTTAAACTATGCGATAAAGCTTATAGTGGCTGATGATAGTTGTTAAAGTTGCTAGTGAGCATGTACTGATATATATAATGGTATTCGCTGATTTTGAAAATGTTCTTGATTTTTCTTAGGTGGTTAGGAGCGGAGTACAGCGTGTTCACGGGAGCGGAGAAACACCTTAGAAAAATCAAGGTTATTTTCACATGAGGTGAATAGCATTATATATATCAGTACATGCGGACTTCAAGTTAACTTACAGGAGGAAGCTTTGAAATTAAGCGTGATTGTGCCGGTGTATAATCAGGCGGCAGAAGATAAACTTAAGTGGTGCCTTGACAGTCTGGTAGGTCAGACACTGCCCAAGGACCAGTATGAGATAATCGCAGTTGATGACTGCTCAACAGATGATTCCTACAAGATCATGCAGGAATATGAGCGTAGCAACAGCTCTTTTTTCCATGCTATTCATTCTCCTGTCAATCACCATCAGGGAGGAGCCAAGAACATAGGCCTTGCAATTGCCCAAGGTGATTGGATCGGCTTCATAGATGCAGATGACTGGGTAACTCCTGACTTTTATGAAAGACTGCTTACAAAGGCCCAGGAAACAGGCGCTGACATGGTAGGCTGTGATTACCACCTTACAGATGAGCACAGTTTTAAGATAGGTCAGATAGTTCACAACAATACCAAAGAGCAGGCGGGAATCCTTGACAGGGACAAGTACAAAAGACTCATACTTGATACAGGAAGCCTTGTCGTTAAAATATATAAAAGAGATATTATAATACCAGCCGGAATGAAGGCTTCAAAGCCTCCGGTTAAGACTAAAGATGGTAAAGAAATAGAAGAGCCATATAGATTTCGTATTTTTCCTGAAGATATTTTCTATGAGGACAATGCCGTATCAAATTCATGGATGATCCGTGCGACGCACTTTGAATATATCGAAGAACCCTTGTATTATTATTACCAGCATGATAATTCCACGGTTCATACCATCTCCAAAAAGAATCTTGAAGATCGTATGGCAGCAGGCCGTATGCTCCTTATGGAAGCTATCAAAGAAGGCTATATAGAAGAATATAGAAGTGAGATAGAATTTCAGTACACTGTGCTTTTTTATATAAATACTCTTTTTTCAGCAATGCCAAGTGAGCAGCATGTAAAGGGATGCTATACTTTTACAAGAAAACTTGGCAAAGAGATGAAACGCACGTTTCCTGATTTTGAGAAAAATGTGTATTATCAGGATCGCATAAATGCTGAAGAGAAGAAGCTTATCCATATGCAGATGCGATCACATTTTGTATTTTTTATATACTATAGATTATTGTGGTTTTACAGAAAACTAAGGAAGAGGTTTAGTAATGCGTAAGATTTATAAAGAGCTGATGGCTATTTTGTCCACAAAGCAAAAGCACCAGATGGTAGGAATAGTACTTATGATGCTTGTGGGCGGTATACTTGAATCGGTCGGAATATCTCTAATAGCTCCTGTTGTCACCGTTGTAATGGATGAGACAGCTATAGAGAAGAAGAAATACTTAAGCTTTGTATATCATGGACTTGGTTTTGAGAATCCGATGCAGTTTACGTCGGCGATACTTATACTTCTTATTTTCATATTTGTTTTTAAGAACATATTCCTCTTTTTCCTGAATAAGGTACAGCTTCGATTTGTATTTACTAATCAGTTCGCTACATCTCAGAGAATGATGGTGAACTTTATAAATCGTCCTTATGAGTATTATCTTAACGCTGATACTTCCATAATCCAGCGTATGATCACCTCAGATGTTATTAACATGTACGGACTTATCCTTAATGTACTTCAGCTTATTAGTGAAGCCATCGTATTTGTCTGCCTTGTAGTACTATTATTCGTGCAGGATGCAGGCATGACAGTTTTCATTGCAACTATTCTAGTAGTTACTCTTCTTGTGATCAAAGTATTTATCAAACCTGTTATGAAAAAATCCGGTGAAGAGAACCAGAACTTCTATAGTGGTCTTTTCAAATGGATATCAGAATCAGTAATGGGAATAAAAGAGATCAAGATCGCATCCAAAGAAGGTTACTTTATTGATGAATACTCAGCCTGCGGTAACGGATATGTAAAGGCTGTTCAGAGATATAACCTCTTTACCGCAACACCAAGACTTCTCATTGAGACTGTTGCCATATGCGGAATGATAGGATATATCCTTGTTGTGATGCAAAGCGGAATTGAAGGAGCAGATTTTGTGGGAAGACTTGCAGTTCTTGCTATGGCAGGAAGCAGACTCCTTCCAAGCGCTAACCGTATCAATAACTATCAGACATCAATTGCTTATTTCGAGCCTTTTATAGATAACGTATACAATAACCTTCAGAATGAGATTCATGATACCAGTATCAAGTACGATCCTACTGCATATACAAGAGCAAGAGATGCAGTCAAGATGCCTGTTAAGGACGTTATCGAACTTAAGAATATAAAATATCGTTATCCTAATGCAGAAGGCTATGTTTTAAATGATGCAGATATGACAATTCCTGTTGGTAAGTCTGTTGGTATCGTTGGATCATCAGGAGCAGGAAAGACGACAATTGTCGATGTAATGCTGGGCCTTCTTGATATTGAAGCTGGCAGTGTTCTTGCAGATGGTGTCAATGTTCGCACCAACTATCAGGGATGGCTCAAGAATATCGGATATATCCCTCAGACTATCTTCATGATCGATTCAACTATCAGAAAGAATGTTGCATTCGGTATCAAGGACGAAGATATTGATGATGAGAAAGTATGGCAGGCTCTTAAAGAAGCAAGTCTTGACGAATATGTCAGAAGCCTTCCTGAAGGACTTGATACTACTATAGGCGAAAGAGGTATCAGACTTTCCGGCGGACAGCGCCAGAGAATCGGTATCGCAAGAGCTCTTTTTGAAGATCCAGAAGTACTTGTTCTTGATGAAGCTACATCAGCTCTTGATGGAGAGACAGAGAAGGCGATCATGGATTCCATCAATTCGCTTCATGGTAGAAAGACACTTATTATCATTGCTCACAGACTTCAGACCATCGAGAAGTGCGACATGGTTTACAGGATTGAAGATGGTAAGGCAAATAGGGAGCGCTGAATTAAAGGAGCAAAAGGGTTATGGACTATAAAAAAAGACAGGCTAATTTTGAAATACTGAGAGTACTGGCTATCATCATGGTTCTGATACTCCACTATCTGAGTCATACAGACAGCCTTTTGGAAGTTGGAAAAGTTGCAACTTCCAAGCAGATAGCAGGACAGTTCATAGAGTCTTTTTGCGTGGTTGCTGTTAACGTATGGATACTTATCAGCGGATATTTTCTGTCAAAGTCAGCTTTTAAGCTTACAAGGATACTGCAGCTTCTGGCAGAAGTATACTTTTATACTATTCTGGTAACCTTGGTCATGCAGATAGCAGGAACTGCTACTGTAGCACAGACTGACAGAATTTATAAGACTACTCAGTTCCTTTTCCCAATATCATCTGAACATTATTCCTTTGCAACATCATATATTCTTTTGTACGTGATAGCGCCTGTTCTCAACAAAGGCGTACAGTACATGACAAGAAAGCAGATCAAGTACACCATTATCGGTCTTCTTGTATGGTTTTGCATTATCAAGAGTATTGTACCTGTAGTATTTCCAACGGATATGTATGGCTACAACCTTGACTGGTACATATGTCTGTATCTTATAGCTGCTTATATCAGAAAATATAATGTCAGGATCCTTACAGGATTCTTTTCAAGCATGCTTTTATTCCTGTTCTCAGGACTTGGCAGTTTTGCAGTATCTATGATATTCCACCACATAAATCTAACTTCGGGAAGATTTAACTATTATGCGACCGTTCCTGCTCATTACAATTTCATCCTGTGCCTTACAGGAGCACTGGGACTCTTCTCCATGTTCAGATACATGAAGATTTTCGAGAATGCCTTTGCCAAAGCGGCAAGAGTACTTGCGCCATTTAGCTTTGGCGTATACCTTCTTCATGAGCATCTTGAGATCAGGGACAGATGGACAACCTGGCTTTCTGGAATTAGCTTTATTGGACCTGTTCCTGCAGGAGCACTTGGAATGATCCTGCATATGGCAGAGTGCGTAATTATACTGTTTGTATGTTGCGTATTTGTTGATTTTATAAGAAGCCAGATATTTAAATTTGTGGGAAGAGTTTTCTCAGAGACTGGTCTTTTTAAGTGGATTTATTCGATTGATAAGGATCTTGCTGTCGATAAGGAAAAATAAAAGATTCATATTTGAACATAAAAATCTATACGGGAATAATTATGGAAAAGAAGTCAAACATTAAAAAAATCGGGTTGTTTTTGGCGCTCTATACAATTATATATCTGGCGATAACTGCCCTCATATATCACTATTTTAATGCCCAGAATAAGAGCATGGTATATCACTACGACGGTTGGTATCAGCATATTAGAGCGTTGACCTATTATTCGCAGTGGCTTAGAGACAGCATCAAAAGCCTTTTAAGCGGGGGAGGTCTTCAGACCTTTACCTTTGGAATTGGATATGGCGCAGATGTCATTACAACGCTTTCGTATTACTGTATTGGCGATCCGCTGACACTGCTTTCTGTCTTCTTTTCAAGAGGAAAAATCATTTATTTATATCACTTCCTTCTGCTTCTCAGACCTTATCTTGGAGGCCTTTTCTTTGCTATGTACTGTTATTACAGAAGCATACATGATGGATGGGGCTTTAAAAATGGCGAAAGTAAAAACGTCGTAGATGTTACAAATATGGGAAGAATAAGCCTTCCCGTGTTGCTTGGAGCTGCAATTGCATATGATTTTAGTGAAGTAACTTTATATCTTGGCCGCTGGCATCCGTACTTTATTATCCCTCTTGTTATCTTTCCGCTTATCCTTCTTGGAATAGAGAAATGTTTTTGTGAAAAAAAGCCCTGGCTTTATATCTTTGCTGTTTTTCTTGGAGGCATCAGTAACTTTTATTTCTTTTACATGATGATGGTATTTACTGCCCTTTACATCATTGTAAGAGGATTTAAGAATTTTACGGCAGCAGATGCTGTTAAAGAGAAAGGCAAAGGCTTAGTAGTATTAGCAAAGCTCAAATCATATATTATTGGTATACTTCCGTTTTTGCCATATACAATTCTTGGAATATGTATGGCAGCTGTAATATTCCTGCCAATAGTTATTTCTTTTGTCCAGAATCCAAGATCAGGACTTGATTTTGCGGTCTATTCACTATATGAGCCGCAGTACTATGTAAGGCTCCTTAGGAATCTTATAACATTCGTTGATCACCCTATGTACGATACAGAAGTAGGGCTTGCATCTCCTGTGATCGCAGCGGTGCTCCTTCTTTTCTGCGTAAAGGGGCATAAGAGACTTAAGGTTGTAACTATTCTTACAGCTTTGGGACTCGTGATACCTGCATGTGGATGGGGCCTTAACGGCTTTTCATATATGATCAACAGGTGGACCTTTGCTGTTATTATGGTGGCCTGCTATGTCCTGGTTGTTTTATTTGAAGAGCTTGTAAATCTGTCAGTAATTAGAGCAGCTGTATTCACGGTTTTGTGCTTTGGCTATGCATTTCTTATGAAGGGATTAAGACTTCTTAATGGTGAAGACTTTGGACCAAGAGATAATGCAAGATGGTCTATCAATATACTTTTGATATTTGCTCTTGTTGTGCTTGGAATTTCAGTATTTAAGTTTGCTTATGGCAAAAAAGCTCGTGGCCTTAATGAAGCCGGCAAAGCAGTTCAAAGAAGAAGCTTAGATTCAAAGAATTATTCAGTTACCAGAATAATAGCTGCTTTAGCAACAATGATTCTGGTTGTTTCATCAGTCCTTGTTAACATCTATTATGGCTACGATGGATCAAAGAGCAATTTCTCTTCAGACTTCATGGACAAGATGAATGCTGAAGAATTTGAAATGCAGGTTTCCAATAACGAAGTACTTGCTGTAGAAAAAGCTGCAAGCCTTGATAATATGACAGATTCACTGTACCGATATTCTGGCTATGATCTTATCTGGAACGGTGGAATCCTTGACGGAGTATCATCTACAGATTTTTATTTCAGTCTTGCAAATGGTAATATCTCAAACTTCCTGACACTCCTTGGAGTCAAGGAACAGTTCACATTCGGATATCAGGGACTTGATGAAAGATTTATATTAAATACTCTTGCAAACGTAAGATACTACACTATTTCAGCCTATGATGAGACACAGACTCTTTTTGTTCCTTTTGGTTTTTCGGAAAAGTACGAGGTGCCTCAGGGAGAAGAGCCTTGGACTACTATAACTAATTACAGGGTATTTCAGAATGTACTCCCTCTTTCTGCGGGGATGAACTATAAAGGCTATATCACAGAATCTGATTTTATGGATGCATCGCTTCCTCAGAGACAGGAGATGATTGCTCAGGGAGTTGTAGTATCTGATGAAGATGCTCAAGGACTATCTGCAGCAGGATATGAACCCAAAGAAACTGAGTATACACAGATAGATATACCATATACTATAAGCGTAAGCGACGGTGTTACAGTTACAGATGAAGCTATAGTTAGCAGTGTTGACGGAGGAACAGTAACTTTTAATTTTGAAGGAATGCCCAACTGCGAAACTTATCTTTGTATCGATAATCTTGTTTGTAAGGATGATGAGAATGCTAGATTCCTTCTGACATTTGATGGATATTATGAATCTGATGCCCAGGGTGAACCATATATAACCAAGACACTTATGTATCAGACACCCCTTAGCCAGTTCTACAGCAACTGGCATGATTATATTATCAATATGGGAATGCGCGCAGATGCTTCACATTCTATAAAGCTTACGCTCCCTGCAGATGCAACATATTCTATTGATAACATAAGCATAGTATGCCAGCCTATGGATATGGCAGCAGCCGAAATGATGCAGCACCTTTCAGAGCCTGTAACAGCCCTTGACCTTCACTTGAACGGTGAATCACATGCAACTAATACAGTTACAGGTAATGTTGACTTGTCATCAGACAGCCTGATCCTTTTTAGCATTCCTTATTCAAAAGGCTGGGAAGCCATCGTTGATGGCGAAAAAACAGACCTGCTCCAGGCAGACATAATGTACATGGCAGTGCCTGTAAATGCAGGAGAGCACACGATCACACTCAAGTACCATACACCTGGCCTTGCGGTTGGATTTATTGTAAGTTTAGTTTCGTTTATAATCCTTTTGGTATACTATATGTATACAAAGAAATTCAAAAAGCAGAAATAATCGAGAACGTTGCAATAAACAAGTAGTCTTTATGCTGCCTTGAATTTCGTTCGGAGAACCAATATGAGCATATTTGGATTTGCAAAGAAAAGATTCAAAAAATTTCAGACAGTATCGGAACTTATTATATTTCCGATACTTCTTGTTTTATATCCATTTATAGCTGTAAATCAGGGCATAGATATAAGTGATGTTACTTATAGCCTTGGTAACTACCAGTATTTTGATCGTATGGACCCCAACTGGAAGCTGTCTATATTCCTCCCAAGTCTTAAAGGCTACCTTATGACGCATCTTCCCGGTGCTAATTACATGCTGGGAATGAAAATATATACAACCCTTTTTGTAGTAGCTATAGCTTTGATCGTTTACTATTCATTAAAAGCTATCATTCCAGGCTGGATGATATTTATGGGAGAGTGGATAGCTATTAGCCTGTCCTGGTGCCCCTACGTTATCTTGTATAACTACATGACTTATCTTTTCATGACCCTTGGCCTTCTTTTGCTTTTGGCAGGTATCATGACTTATGAAGGTAAGAAGCAGAACGTACTTCTTTTTCTTGCAGGGCTCATGCTTGGAGCAAACGTACTAGTCAGACTTCCTAACGTACTTGAAGCTTCCTTTATCCTTATATTGTGGTTTGCAGGCTTCATGTGCAAAGAAAAGATCAGGAATGTGATCACTCAGACTATAGTATGTATATGCGGATACGTAGTAGGCGTTTTGATCCCATTAGCAGTTGCAGTTCTTATGTACGGCTGGAATGCATATGCATCCATGCTTGAGTGGTTATCTTCAGTATCTGCGGATTCAGGTAACTCACACAGTATGGCTGCAACGACCATGCTTACATTAAATGCTTATAAGACAACCATACTTGAGATGGTTATTATTATTCCATGTATTGTTTTTGGAGTTATTCTTTTTTATCTCCTAAGGCAGAAGAAAGTCAGTATCCGCGTTCTGAATATCTTTAAGATATTATATTTATGCGGAATACTTGTTCTTGTAAAGTACTATTTTTCTAAAGGAGTATTTACCACTAACTACTGGTATTATGATTCTATGTTTGAGGCAGCTATGATGTTCATAGTACTTAGCCTTGTACTGGATATACTTGACATAGTATCTGCTATTGCTGCAAGGACAGGCTTTAATGTACTTATGCCGGGAACAGAAGGTGAGAGGATACTTGCTTTCCTTTCATTTATGGTAATAGTTATTACTCCTTTTGGAAGTGATAATTATACATTCCCCATTGTTAATAACCTGTTTTTAGTTGCGCCTGTAACTCTTACTCAGCTTCGAAGAGTGGCCAGAAGGTCATCTCAGATCCACATGCCTACAAATGGTTTTAAAACAAGCGAAGATAAAGATAACTTTGCAAGAGAAGTGGCGATTCATTTTTCTTGGAAGTACATCACAGTAATGATCGTGCTTGTGGTACTTATTCAGGGAACCTTGTTTAAGGCAGGATATTCTTTTGTCGACGGAGCAGATGGTAAGAAGAGAGATACTAAGATCACCTTAGTTGATAAACTTGGAGGCCTTTATACAACAAGCGATAACGCAGACAGGATAGAAAAGCTGTATACATCACTTTCTGATAATAACCTTTTGACCAAAAAGCTTTTGCAGTTTGGAGAATCTCCCGGCCTTTCCTATGCATTTGATATGGAGCCGGCTATCTATACCACATGGCCAACACTGGAAAGCAATACAGTTTCTTCTTTTGATGAAGCTTTAAGTAATCTTTCAGACAGACCTATTATTATTACAGATGCTGATATACTGACTAAATATCAGGATAGTAGGTCAACTATGGACAAAATAGATATATTATTGGACTATATTGCGTCGAACGATTATAATATAGTCTTTGAGGACGGAAATTATATTGTCTATGCACCATGTAACTAAGTCCTTGTGCGAACATGAATTATAAAACGTATCTATTATGCTTGATTTATGATTCGATATTATTTTTAGTTAAGGAGTTATTATGATGGTGATTGAAGAAGAAAAGAAGGATATTTTTGACAGGATCATGTCACTTCCTGTTCTTAATATATTTGAACCTTTTTATACGAAGCATAAGGAAGGACTACTGTACCTCTTTTTCGGAGGTCTTGCTTTCTTTTTGAGCATCTTCCTTTTCTGGTTCATGGATAGTGTTATGCTCCTTAACGCAGTCGTAAATAATACTATTGACTGGATTATCTGTGTAGCATTTCAGTTCTTTACCAACAGAACCTGGGTATTTGATGGAAAGGTTGATAACACAAGAGATTTCCTAAAGCAGGCAGGCTCATTTACACTGGGAAGACTTTTTACACTTGTAGTTGAAGATCTTATTATCCTTATCTTCGTTACAATTCTTGCATTCCCGTCTATGCCTGTAAAGCTCGCTGCAACATTTATAGTAATTGTGCTTAATTATGTTATAAGTAAGCTCTTTGTTTTCAAGAAAACTGAAGAATCTGCGCAGTAAATTATCAGGAAATTGATAAGTTTATTAAAGAAAAACAATTCACAATGCTAGTTTTAAGAGGCTAAAGGTGATTTACTAAACGAAGTCTCTTAGGGAGAAAAAGCTTATGAACGACAACTTTATACCTTTTAACATTCCTCCTTATACAGGAAAAGAAATGGATTATATTCGCGAATGCGTTGATAACCAGAAAATCTGCGGTGATGGCGAGTTTACAGCCAAGGATAACGAATGGATCGAGAAGAAGACAGGCGTATCCAAAGCCCTTCTTACAACTTCCTGTACACATGCAACTGAGATGGCTGCAATTCTTTGCAATATCAAAGAAGGCGATGAAGTTATCATGCCGTCCTACACCTTTGTTTCAACAGCTAATGCATTTGTTCTTCGCGGAGCAACAGTAGTATTCGTTGATATCAGACCTGATACAATGAATATTGATGAGACCAAGATTGAAGCTGCTATAACTCCAAAGACAAGAGCCATTGTTCCTGTTCACTATGCAGGTGTTGCCTGTGAGATGGACACTATCATGGATATTGCAAAGCGCCACAATCTTATAGTTATTGAAGACGCTGCCCAGGGCGTAATGTCATCTTATAAGGGCAAAGCTCTTGGTGCTATCGGAGATTTTGGTAACTATTCATTCCATGAGACCAAAAACTACAGCATGGGCGAAGGCGGAGCTCTTCTTCTTAGAGATGAAACCTATGTTGATGATGCGATCATCATCCGTGAAAAAGGTACTAACCGTACTCTTTATAAGCTGGGTAAGGTTGATAAGTATTCCTGGATCGAGCCAGGTTCATCCTTCCTTCCAAGTGATATGAATGCTGCATATCTGTATGCTCAGCTCCAGATGGCAGATGAGATCAACGATGCACGTATGGATCACTGGAACAGATATTATGAAGCACTTAAGCCTCTTGAAGAAAAGGGACTTATCGATCTTCCTGTAGTTCCTGAAGGATGCGTACATAACGCTCATATGTTCTATATTAAGTGTAAGGATCTTGAAGAAAGACAGGGACTTATCGAGTACATGAAGAGCAACTGCATACTGCCTGCTTCTCACTATGTACCTCTTCACTCTTCAAAGGCTGGTCTTAAGTATACTAGATTCCATGGTGAAGACGTTTATACAACCAAGGAAAGCAACAGGATCCTTCGTCTTCCTATGTACTACAAGCTTCGTAATGATGAGATTGATGAAGTTGTTAACAGAGTAAAACTGTTCTATAAGTTCAGCTAAGAAAAAAGCTGGATATGGATATACAAAATACTGATCAGGAAAAGTCATCAAAATGGCTTTTACAAGTGGAGGATAAAGGTTGCAGGGCAGTAAAAAGAGGACTCTTTTAAATATATGCATAGCAGCTGGAATCACCGCACTGATAATGCTTTTGATTGCAGCATTATTTGATTACTATTTTGACCTTAATGATGATGTGTTCATGAAGAATATTCTGAGCGGCAATTACACCGGAATACCTGAAGGACACAATATACAGATGCTGTATCCAATCAGCGCCCTGATAAGTCTGGTCTACAGATTTTTCAGGGGAGCTGATGTGTACGGCATCTTTTTATGCGCCTGTCAGTTTGCATGTATTTTCATGATCCTTGGAAGGATTATGTCCAAATATGGCAGTGCATGGAACAAGGTTTTAGCAGTTACATCGTTAGTCATATTCATAACCGGGTGTCTGCTGGGACATCTTATATTTGTGCAGTATACCTTTACTGTAGCTATGCTCGCAGCTACAGCTGCCTTTCTTGTTATTACGGGAGATGGCAGAAGAAATCGTATATGTGTATGTGTGATCATATGGCTGTCTTATCTGATAAGATCAGAAATGCTTCTTCTGATGCTCCCTATGGCTGGAATGGCATGGCTTTACAGATTTGTAGCTGATGCTAATAGGAAAGCTTCACCTGAAAGAAAAGAAGTCAGGAAGATATATATAAGATGGGCAATATTATTATTTGCAGGACTTCTTCTCTGTAAAGGAGTAGATAAGATAGCATACAGTTCTTCAAGCTGGAGCGAGTTTGTAGACCTTTTTGATGCCAGGACACAGCTTTATGATTATCAGTCAATACCTTCATATGAAGGGAACGAAGAGTTTTACGATAGTATAGGCCTTGATGCATCAGAAGTTGAGCTTTTCTTTAATTATAATTACGGACTTGATGATGAGATAGATGCTGAAATAATGGACAAAGTGGCAACATATGCAAGGTCCATCAAAGAAGAAACGCCTATGGCCGTTCGCATCAGACAGGCGCTTTATCTTTATGTTTACAGACTCCATCATTTTGGATTTCAGAAAGAATATCAGTACCCAATGACGGATGCTCCGTGGAATCTGATAATACTTATATTGTATCTTGGCATTGCAATTGAAGCTATAACGGCTCTGCTGTCTTGTAAGGATGAAGAAAGTCAGACCAAAGAGATAATAAGAAAAGAAGGATTCGGAATCCTTGTTTTTCTTGCACTTCTTTTCATAGTAAGGTCACTTCTTTGGATGTATATCATTGTGGGAGAGCGTGATCCAATACGTATTACACATGGCCTTATGATAATGGAGATGAGCGTACTTGGCGGTGTATTGCTTCATAGGATAAAAGCATTATATGATTCGACATACGTTGAAGTTTCCAAAAGAAAAGTATATCTGATCGTGTCCATAATGCTTGTCGTTATGACAAGCTTGATATATATCCCTAATACGGTAGCCATCGCCAGATCAGAAGCTGAAAACAGGGAGGTTTATAATGAGAAGTTTGATGAGTTTTATAGCTATGTAAAGGCTGACACAGACAGTTTCTACTGGATAGATGTATATACTTCTGTATCCTACACATCGAGGGCTTATACATCATATTCATATTCGGAGAAGATGTTTGAATCTGTTTCGAATTCTTTGGACAACTATGATATTCTGGGAGGCTGGATATGCAAAAGCCCGCTTCAGGCAAAAAAGATGGCAATGTATGGCCTTACAGACATACAGTCCTCTTTGCTTATGGACAATGTATATTTTGTTACAACAGATGAGAGTTCGACAGACTTTCTGATAGCATATTATAATAGTAAAGGCTACAATATCACGCTAAAGGATGTTGATAAAGTTGCAGACAAATTCAGGATTATTAAGGTTGTAGCTGAGTAATCAATAATCCTGCCAATAAAAGATCGATTGTTTTCATATGGTTCGAAAAAAGTCAATCTAAAGAGAAAGAAGACTCTTATGAAAAAAATTATTAGTTATGTTATCCCATGTTACAGATCTGAAAACACATTAGGTAATGTAATTGCAGAAATTGAAACTTTTATGGGAAGCTTATCTTCGTACGATTATGAGATCATCTGCGTCAATGACGGGTCTCCTGATAATACCTGGGATACTATAAGATCTTTGAGTAGCAGCCATAGTAAGCTTTTAGGAATAAACTTTGCCAAGAACTTTGGTCAGCATGCAGCTCTAATGGCAGGACTTAGAAGGTCTAAGGGAGATATAGTGATCTGCCTTGATGATGATGGACAGACTCCTGCTAATGAAGCAGGTAAGCTTATTGCAGCCATAGAAGGCGGTGCAGATGCCGTATATGCAAGATATGAGCACAAGAAGCATTCTGTTTTCAGAAATTTCGGAAGCGCCATGAATGAATGGATGGCTCATGTTATGATAGGTAAGCCCAAAGAACTCTACGTATCGAGCTATTTTGCAGTTAGAAGATTTGTTGTTGATGAGATGTGCAAATATAAAGGTTCATACCCTTATGTAATAGGTCTTGTTCTTCGTACAACAAGGAACATTGTCAATGTTGATGTGAATCACAGAGCAAGGGAAGTTGGAGCCAGTGGATATACATTCAGTAAGCTGATCAAGCTTTGGATGAATGGATTTACAGCTTTTTCCATTTTGCCACTTAGAGTTGCAACTATGTCAGGCTTTATTTTTGCTGTCATCGGATTTATTTATGGTATTTTTACTATCATCAAGAAGATGGTGCTTGGAGATCAGCTTGATGTTCTTCCTCTTGGTTTTAGTGCTCTTATGTCAGTCCTTGTATTTATGGGCGGAATGCTTATGCTGATGGTAGGACTTGCAGGCGAGTATATAGGAAGGTCCTATATATCACTTAATGATGATCCTCAGTATGTGATCAGGGATACGACCTGCGCGGGATCAGAAGATAATAAGGAAAATAACTAATGGTTAAAAATAAGATCTGTGGATATATTTTTGGTATATTGTTTAGTGCGGCTATGGTCCTTGGATATCAGCTTGAGACTTATGATCATCTCACGCTTTCATCTATATCCGGAATTCTTATATTTATAGGAATGGCACTTGTCGTAGGAACACTTGCTCCATTTGGATGGAAGTTCTTTGACAGATTACTTGAAGTTAAAAGTAAAGAGATAAAAGTTAGTAATACTACCGGAAGAAGCAACATTGCAGCAAAGCTGTCAGCTTATTTTGACGAAGCTTCAGATAAACGTTACTGGCTTACTATCTGGATAATACTTATACTTCTTCAGATTCCTGTTCTGCTTGCAGAGTTTCCCGGCTTTTTCTGTTATGATGCTCAGGATGAGCTTAATCAGGTTCTTACAAGGAATTTTTCAACTCATCATCCTTTAGTACATGTACTTATCCTTGGCGGCAATATTGCTTTTATGCATAAGCTTACAGGATCCTGGAATGCTGGTATCTGCTTTCATCTTACCATGCAGATGCTATTTATGACCGGAGTGTTTGCATATGCTATTTTATATCTTAGAAAGAATATAGCTAAAAAGCTTACGGATAATGACAAGACCATATACCGCGGTCATAAGGTATTAAGAGTACTGGCGGTTCTTTTCTTTGGAATGTTTCCAACAATAGTAATGTACACTTTGTGTTCTACCAAGGATGGTCTTTTTTCAACCTTCCTTCTTCTGCTTGTGATTGAACTTATGAAGATGATGAGGGATACAGAGAACTTCTTTAAGTTCAAAAGACATATATTCCTTTTGATATTTTCAGCTATGATGATGAGTCTCCTTCGTCATAACGGTTTTTATGCGTACATTGTTTTTATTCCTTTGGGAGTTTTTGCTTTAAGAAAATATCTTAAGAAGGCGCTAATAGTTTTCTTAATACCGGTTGTTCTTTCGGTTGTAATTGAGAGCGGTCTGACAGCAATACTTAATGCTGATTCAAGTGAGCATCAGGAGATGATCACTGTGTCAATCATGCAGCTTGCCAGAACCTGGCGTTATACCCCGGAAGATTTTTCTGATGAGGACAAAGAGGTTCTTTTATCTCTCCTGGATGAAAGAGCGCTTGGAACATATGAGATACGTGCTGCGGATTACATGAAGTCGTTTTTTAATAACGCCTATTATGAGGAAAATTCTTCTGCTTACTGGAAGCTGTGGGCCAAGATGATGGTCAGTCATCCGATGACCTATATAAATGGATGGCTATTGACCTGTTATCCTTACTGGTATCCTTTTGCGGTGATCAATCCGTATAGAGGGCATCAGATGCCGACTTTCACATATGAAGACAGCAGCTATTTTGAATATGAGGTTGAGCCTCCGGGAGAGAGACATACACTTGCATTTGGCTTTATAGATAAGCTTTATTATAAAATGTCACTTACACCCTTCCAGCAGACAATGCCGGTTATATCACTTCTTTTTTCCATGGGATTTTATTTCTGGGTATGGATGTATTTTGCATTTTATTCAATTACTAGAAGAAGGCTCAGAGTATGTCTCCCCTTAATGCCGGTATTCCTTACATGGCTTACACTTATGCTTGGACCGGTAAGTTTAATAAGATACATGCTCATTTTGTGGTATTTGATGCCGCTTATGCCGGTATTCTTCAGACACCTTCAGATGATGGGAGAAAGTGATTAAGATCACGAAAACATAAGAACAAGAGGACGATAATGAACCGAGAAGTTAAGAAATTGCACGCATTTTTAGTCGTTGTTATAGCAATTACTCTTGCAGCAATAATTTCAATATTTCCCCTTAGAATATGGAATGTTATAAGGACAGAAGTTGGCGGGGGAGCAGAGAACGGTTATACACAGGCAGTAGACTCTACCCATGATGCCATCCAGGATTTCGTTGCACAGTATGACAGGATAGATTCCTTTTCAGTATATGTAAATGAGCTTACAAAAGGCCGATATATGCACGTGACTTTCTGGGACGTAGATAAATGGAAAGTTATGTATGAGGAAACTATAGATCTTGGAGAAAAAGAGCTTCCGGGATATGTAGATATCCCACTTGGACTTGACCTTGAAGTTGGTGGTAATTACAGGGTTATATTTACTGTATGGCATGCAACATATGTACTGGGAACAGAGTCTGTAGAAGGCAGCACCAATCCGGCGATAGGATCATTTTATTATCAGGATACTTTTGTTGAAGACAGTCACCTTCTTGCAAAATATAATTATAAAGTTCCGATTTCAAAGGTCATGAGTCTTTCTCTTATGGTCATGATCGCAATGATCGGATGTGCAGCTGCCTCAGTTACAAGAGCTTTATGTAAAGATGCAAAAGAAAAATATATTACTATAGGCAGAGTGTGCCAGTATACACTTAATCCTATTGCCATCTTTGTTTATATCACACTGGCGGTGATGGTATTTCCACTAAAGATGTTTGATAACAGGGCAAGCGATATAGTGTTTTATGAAGCCGGGTTATTGATAGCTTTTGTAACAGCACTCTATGCAATAAATCACAAAAGAAATGATAGAGAAAACGCATCAGTTAAGGAGACATGTACATTTTGTTCACTTCCTTTATTTGAGAAGATCATGGCATTTGTTCAGATGATCCTTATAGCACTTGCGCTTGTTTATTCTGCACAGTACATGAATGATCTTTATGATATCTACCATAGCATATCTGAACGTCAGATGGTTCTGTGCCTTCTTCTAATAACGGTATGTTTTCAGTCCAGGAAAGAACTTATCAGTATTCAGAATATTGGCATCACTATACTTGGAAGCATAGCCGGGTATTATTATTATCATAAAAATATGTTTCCTGATACTGAGAAGGAATATGATCTTCACAACCTTATTCTTAAGCTTGGAATAGTGATCGCTATAATAGGCGTGGTTTTGGTTGCAGATTTTATCAGATATCTTATAAAACTGCTAGCTAAAAAAAAGGCAAGATCATCAGCTTCCATTACTGTCTATGGAATTCTTGTTATAGCTTTCTTTGTATGTATCATAGTTTTGAGAAATACAAGATGGTGGGGAGTTGTACTTGCTCTTGTATTTGCTGTTATGTATATTCGAATGAATATGAGTGGCCGTGTAGCTATTTGGAATATGGTAGCAACAGGTGGTCTAGTTCTGAATATCGTATATACCATAGGCTATTGCCTCCTTTTCAGATACTTCACAGGATTTGTAATGGGTAGATTCTCATTGCAGTTCCACACAGTTACTGTTACTGCGGAGTATCTTACTATAATGCAGGTGATGGCTGCAGCACTTTTACTTGCAAAGGTTTATTCTGCAGGTAAAGAATGTGGCTTTAAAGAATTCGTAAGCTATATTTGGAAAGAATTGTTTTTCTTTGGAATAATATCTGCATATATGATATTTACACTGTCCAGGACAGGTTACCTTGCGGCAATAGTAACAATTCTCATGCTTGTAGTTTTAGTAACCATAAGAGCCGGTAAGAATGCGGCTTGCACTTTGGTAAGAGCAGTAGGAGCGTTGCTTGCAGCTGCTATCATAGCTTTCCCTGTGACATTTACATTCCAAAGACTTGTTCCTGTCATGGTTGGTCATCCATATTTTTATGAAGTAGAAGATGCAGCTCCAAGTGCCAGAGGCGGACATGATCTAAGCGATTACAAGTATATGTCCATAGAACGCTTTTACTCTTTGTTCAGACAGAAGATACTTGGAGTAAGTTCTACAGAGTATAATTTTATAGAGGATCCATATAATTACGATGAAAATGGTAATTATATCTTTGATGAGGATGGCAATCCGATAAGCAGTACTGTATCTGGCAAGAGTACTGATCTGAATGTGGATTTCGTTGAAGCAGGCACTGATAATCTCATAGCCAGCTCAGAAGACGGATTATATGTTGCAGAAGGAGCCTTAGATGATAACACTGATGCTTCTGAAGAAATCGAATCAGAAGAATCTGCAAGTGAAGAATCATTTGATTCTGAATCTGACGAAGGATCAGATGATGACTATAGTAATGGCCGTTTAGATATCTGGAAAACATATATAGGTGAACTTAATATGACAGGACATGATGAAATGGGAGCAGTGACAGAAGATGGTGAATTACTTGCCCATGCCCATAACGTGTACCTTCAGGTAGCTTACGACCACGGAATTATCGTTGGAATACTATTTGGACTTCTGATAGTGGCAGGTATAGCCTTTAGTGGTGTATACTATTTCAGAAACAAAGAATCATTTGGCGCTTTAGTGCCGTTTTCTGTGATCACAGGTTTTGCTATTGCAGGACTCACCGAGTGGAATTTCCAGCTTTGCAATCCTATGACAGTTGCACTTATGCTTTGTCTTCCTGCAATAATGTTCAAGGTTAAGAAATAGAGATACAGGAAGAACCAGGTGCATATTACATATTACTGAGGGTTAGATCAATGGGTGATAAGAACAAAAAGCAGGGATTTAATACCGCAAAATTCTATAGACGACTTGTCCTTGTTATATATGACATTATAAGCATTATAGCTGCCAGTTATCTGGCAGTTTTAATAAGATATGATTTTCATATATCAAGTGTACCTGAGCATTTCATGACGCCTATTAATGAGTTTCTTGCCATTAATATTATCGTTACTATTATTATTTTTGCTGTATTCAGATTGTATGATAGTCTGTGGGCTTTTGCAGGCGAGATGGAACTTCAGAATCTTGTGATGTCTTGCACGATCTCTGGTGTGGTAAGTGCAATAGGACTTCAGTTTTTTAAGATCGAGAAGCAGCCTGTTCCCCAGAGTTATTATTTCCTGTACATTTTTTTCCTTATAACATTTATCTTTATAAGCAGATTTTCATACAGGTTTTTCAGGTCCCAAAAGCATAAACGTGAAAAGAGTCATGATGCAGCTTCTGTAATGGTAATAGGCGCAGGCGAAGCTGCCAATGTTATCATCAAGGAGATTGTTAACAGTCTCTATCTTACAATGCAGGTTAAGTGCATCGTGGATGATGACCCCAACAAATGGGGGAGATATATTCAGGGAGTACGCGTTGTCGGCGGAAGAGACAAGATTAAGGAATGTGCTGACCTTTTTGAGATAGATCAGATAATCCTTGCTATTCCTTCTGCTCCAAGAAAAGAGATCAGTAAGATCCTTGAGATCTGTAAAGAAACCAACTGTGAACTGAAGACTCTTCCTGGCGTATATCAGCTTGTTAACGGAGATGTCAATGTATCAAGGCTTCACAATGTTGAAATCGAGGATCTTCTTGGAAGAGACCCAGTTACAGTTGATATCGATTCTATCCTTGGCTATGTAAAGGGTAAGGTTGTGTGCGTAACAGGTGGCGGCGGATCTATAGGAAGCGAGCTTTGCAGGCAGATAGCAGGCCATGATCCCAAACAGCTTATCATAGTTGATATATATGAGAATAATGCCTATGACATTCAGCAGGAGCTGAAGAACAAGTACCCTGAACTTGACCTTCAGGTACTCATAGCATCGGTTCGTAATACTAACAGAGTCAACTGGATATTTGAGCATTACAGACCTCAGATAGTGTACCATGCTGCAGCTCATAAGCATGTTCCTCTCATGGAGGACAGCCCTAACGAAGCCATCAAGAACAATGTATTTGGTACCTTCAAGACAGCAATGGCAGCAGCTCAGAACGGATGTGAGAAGTTCGTTATGATATCAACGGATAAGGCTGTTAACCCTACCAACATCATGGGTGCAAGTAAGCGTATCTGCGAGATGATCATTCAGACCTTTAACAGGCATTATGATACAGAATTTGTTGCAGTAAGATTTGGTAATGTACTTGGATCCAACGGAAGTGTTATTCCTCTTTTCAAAAAGCAGATTGCGGCAGGCGGTCCTGTTACTGTTACAGACCCTAACATTATCAGATATTTCATGACTATTCCTGAAGCTGTATCACTTGTACTTCAGGCAGGTGCCTATGCCAAGGGCGGAGAGATATTTGTCCTTGATATGGGAGAACCTGTCAGGATCCTTGACCTTGCAGAGAACCTTATAAAGCTTTCCGGATTTAAGGTTGGAGAAGATATCAAGATTGAATTTACAGGACTTCGCCCCGGTGAAAAGCTTTATGAAGAGATGCTTATGGATGAGGAAGGCCTGCAGGATACAGC
>CAMVNV010000054.1 GCA_947168935.1 uncultured Butyrivibrio sp.
AAACCTTTAATTTTTCTCTAAATCCTATTGACTACTAATAGTTTGTCACCTCGTATCGCACCTAAAATAAATAGTAGTAGTTTGAGTTAACCACTTTAAGCTGTGATCTTATTGCTCTTTCGCCGTATCATCTGTGATATATACCCAGTCGTATCTACCATAGCCATTGCCACTTCCTTTATTATTCATATTGGCTGACCAAAGGCATATCTTGGCACCTGTCCAGGTCGCTCTTTCAAGCGTCTGAGTCTTGCCAAGATCCGTATAGCTTACTCCATGAAGAGAATAATAGTAGTTATAAGATTTATCTTCTTTTACTACTATCTTAATGAAAACATGGGCAGCGTCTACAAGCTGGATATCACAGCAGTCTTCCACAGCTTTACCTTCAAGCTCTTTATCAGTCACCTCTCCTTTGAACATGACGATATAATTTTTGCCCTGCATGCGCTTTATTCCTGCATAAGAATACTTTTGACCCAGGATACCGCAGGCGGCGATATCTCCCTCTTCACCAGGGTACAGATTTATTGATGTTTTTACTGTAAAAGCCTTGCTCTGAGGGATCTGAGTCAGTACGTTGCCCGCATACCACATAAGATTCTCTCTACTTTTATTAGGAACGCAGTACAGGATCAGATGACCATCATCAAGCTGATACCACTCTTCGTCGGGATTAGCCTGCCACTGCCACTGAAGGCCAAGCTTATCTTCCCTGAAGTCATCGGATGTTCTTATTTTATATTGAGGTGCTCCTTCAACAGGATCTGACCACTCGTAAACAGGCTCGCCTATACCGTCACCGTCAAGATCACTTCCTATAAAAGGCCATCCGTTTATAAAGCACATGGGCTGAAGATGGGTGATCCTTCCAAGTTCTCGTACATCCTGAAAATGAATAAACCAGTTTTTGCCATCAGGTGTATCAACCCATCCGCCCTGGTGCGGTCCGTTAATGCCTGTGCAGCCCTGATGCATGACTATCTTATACTCGTAAGGACCGTGAATGTCGCGTGATCTAAGGCATGACTGCCAACCGGTCGCAACGCCTCCTGAAGGCATAAGAATATAGTAGTAATCATCCTTTTTATAGATCTTGGGTCCCTCAGTTGTAGGTGCAACCTGCTCTCCATCAAAGATAAGCTCAGGTTCACCGCAAAGATGCGTACACTCAGGATCTATCTCAACAAGCATAAGCCTGTGCTTGATTCCGCACCGGCTTTTAGCATAGGCAAAAACCATATATGCTTTCCCATCATCGTCCCATATAGGGCATGGATCGATCCAGCCTTTTGACGTGCAGAGCATATTAAGTTCAAATTCGCCGTATGGATCCTTACTTCTTGCAACCATGATCCCTTCATCAGGAAGGGGGATAAAAACAATAAAGGTATCGTCGTGATATCTTATGGACGGAGCCCAGGTTCCGGAACCGTGAGATGGTCTGTTATATTTTTCAAAAGGAAGCCTTGATACGCAGTAATTTATTATCTCCCAGTGAACAAGATCTTTGGAATGAAGAAGCGGAACTCCCGGAAGATATGTAAAAGATGATGCTACCATATAGAAATCTTCACCCACACGTATCACGTCAGGATCAGAATAATCAGCATATAAAATAGGATTTTTATACATACTTAACCTCTTTTTATTATTTTTAAAAAACGCTTACTCTTTCTTTTTATTATTCCATTCTACCTCATTCACCAAATAACGTGACTTTTTAAAAAATAAAATCTATTTCAGATTCCAAAATCAGTGTCCAAAATAAGGACATGACCACCCTGTCCAAACCCCTACAAACTCCGCTTGACATAAGGGTTGTGCTATGATAAGTTATCGCAAGTGACACCTTTTTTCGGCTACTTTATTAATATAAATTTTCAGGGAGTTACAGGGGTATGGATTTAATCAAACAGCAACGCGCACCCATTTGTGAAGCGCTTGAAAAATTCCGCAAAAAAAGGGTTGTTCCCTTTGATGTTCCGGGACATAAAAGAGGTCGTGGAAACCCAGAGCTTACTAAGCTTCTCGGCCAGCAATGCGTAGGTATTGATGTAAACAGTATGAAACCGCTTGATAATCTTTGCAATCCGGTTTCAGTTATTGCGGAAGCTGAAGATCTTATGGCTGATGCCTTTGGAGCTGCGCACGCATTCCTTATGGTAGGTGGTACAACCAGTGCTGTTCAGGCAATGGTTTTATCAGTATGCGCCGCAGGTGATAAGATCATCCTCCCTAGAAATGTTCATAAAAGCGTTATCAACGCACTTATTCTGTGCGGAGCAATTCCGGTATATGTAAAGCCCAAGATTCATCCTGTCATCGGAGTAGCACTTGGAATGGAGGCAGACTCCCTTCTTGAAGCTATTAAAGCTAATCCCGATGCCAAGGCTGTACTTATAAATAATCCGACTTACTATGGAATATGTTCTGATCTTGTTACTCTTACCAAGATCGCTCACGAACATGGTCTTAAAGTTTTATGTGATGAAGCTCATGGAACCCAGCTTTATTTTGCTGACGATCTTCCCATCGCAGGTATGAAGGCTGGTGCAGACATGGCAGCCATCTCCATGCACAAGTCAGGCGGTTCTCTTACTCAGAGTTCTGTCCTTTTACTTGGTGAAAATATGGATCAGGCTCATGTTCGTCAGATCATAAACCTTACACAGACTACATCCGCAAGTTATCTTCTTCTTTCAAGTCTTGATATAAGCAGACGTAATCTTGCTCTTCGTGGCAAAGAGTCTTTTGCCAAGGTTAAAGAGATGAGTGAATACGCAAGAAATGAGATCAATGCTATAGGTGATTACTATGCTTATGGTAAAGAGCTCATTGACGGATCAAGCGTATATGATTTCGATGTAACAAAGCTCTGCGTATTTACAAAGCCTATCGGACTTACCGGTATCGAAGTATATGATCTTCTTCGTGATGAGTATGATATCCAGATGGAGTTTGGTGATCTGGGAACTATCATGGCGTATATCTCTATTGGAGACCGTATGCAGGATATCGAGCGACTTGCAAGCGCCCTTTCTGATATCAGACGTCTTTACAAAAAAGACAAAGAGGAACTTGCATATGTTGATGCTGTAACTCCCAAGGTTGTATGTTCACCTCAGGAATCCTTCTATGCAAAAAAACAGTCTCTGCCGATACATGAAACAGCAGGAAGAGTCTGCGGCGAATCAGTTATGTGTTATCCGCCGGGAATCCCGATCCTGTCACCAGGAGAGCTTATTACAGAAGATCTCATCGGTATGATCTTATATGCAAGAGACAAGGGCTGCAGCCTTCAGGGTATGGCAGATCCTTCAGCTGATACACTTCAGGTACTTTCCGGGGTTAAAGGAGCTTAATACAGAGTATTAAGCTCTGGAAGGGCCTTACGGCACTTCCGAGATGCATAAAAGGAGCAGGTTATGAGAAATAATTCAGAGATCTGGTTTTCGGACCAGCAGACAGATACTGTATCTCTTAATATCAGAGTTACAAACCAGCTGTATCATGGAATAAGCGAATTTCAGGAAATTGATGTTTTCCAGTCAGAATCCTTTGGTAAGTTTTTGGTTCTGGATGGCGAAGTTCTTTTTTCAGAATCAGATGAATTCATTTATAATGAAATGGTAGCTCATGTTCCGATGGCTGTTCATCCACATGTTAAAAAAGTCCTTATCATCGGTGGTGGTGACGGAGGCGTTGCTACAGAGTTCACAGCTTATCCTGAGATCGAGCAGATCGATGTAGTTGAGCCTGACGAGCAGATGGTTGAAGTCTGCAGAGAGTTTTTCCCTGAAAGTACAAGGGGGTTTGACGATGAGCGCGTTCAGATCTCATATCAAGACGGCCTTCGCTTTGTAAGAGGAAGAGAGAACGAATACGATATCATCATAAATGATGCAACAGATCCCTTTGGCCATTCCGAAGGTCTCTTTACCAAAGAGTTCTACGGAAGCTGCTATAGAGCACTTAAAAGCGACGGTATCATGGTGTACCAGCACGGAAGCCCATTCTTTGATGAAGAAGAATCTGTCTTTCGTTCAATGCACAGGAAGGTATTTAAGACTTTCCCTATAAGCCGAGTTTATCAGGCTCATGTACCTACATGTTCATCAGGTTACTGGACCTTTGGTTTTGCTAGTAAGAAGTATCATCCCATCACAGATTTCGATGAAGCAAGATGGAATGAAAGAAATATCAAGACCGAATATTATACAACTTCTCTTCACAGAGCAGCATTCATGCTCCCAAGATATGTAGTTGATATACTGCATGAAGAGGAATACTGATAAAAAAATTTTGTAATACAAATTGTTGGATCATCGATTCAATTATCCATTTATAGGATTAGTTTATTTTATGTCTTTGCCTTTAATGGCAGAAAGGAACCATCTATGTCCAGATTACTTATAATCGGATGCGGCGGTGTCGCACAGGTAGCTATTGCAAAGTGTTGTCAGAACAGTGATGTATTTACAGAAATATGCATCGCTTCAAGAACAAAGTCCAAATGCGACGATGTTGCTGCAAAGCTCAAAGATACTACAAAAACAAAGATCACAACAGCGCAGATCGATGCAGAAGACGTTCCTGCACTTACTGCTCTTATTAAAGAATATAAGCCTGACGCAGTTCTTAACGTAGCTCTTCCATATCAGGATCTTACTATCATGGATGCATGCCTTGCTGCAGGCGTTCATTATATCGATACAGCTAACTATGAGCCTGAAGATACAGATGATCCAGAGTGGAGAAAGATTTATGAAAAGCGCTGCAAGGAAGCAGGATTTTCTGCTTACTTTGATTACAGCTGGCAGTGGGCTTATGCAGATAAGTTTAAAGAAGCTGGTCTTACAGCACTCCTTGGAACAGGTTTTGATCCAGGCGTAACTTCTGTATTTGCAGCATATGCTAAGAAGCACTACTTCGATACTATTGATACAATTGATATCCTTGACTGCAACGGCGGTGATCACGGATATGCATTTGCTACAAACTTCAATCCTGAGATCAACCTTCGTGAGGTTTCAGCTCCAGGTTCATATTGGGAAGACGGTCACTGGGTTGAGATCCCTGCTATGAGCATCAAGAGAGAATATAACTTTGACCAGGTTGGTATGAAGGATATGTACCTTCTCCACCACGAAGAGATCGAAGCTCTTGCCAAGAACATGCCAGAAGTTAAGCGTATCCGTTTCTTCATGACATTTGGTCAGAGCTACCTCGATCACATGAGATGTCTTGAGGATGTTGGAATGCTTTCAACAACTCCTGTTAAGTTCCAGGGCCAGGAAATCGTTCCTATCCAGTTCCTCAAAGCTCTTCTTCCTGATCCTGCAACTCTCGGACCAAGAACAAAGGGTAAGACTAATATCGGTTGTATCTTCACTGGTAAAAAAGATGGTAAAGAGCGTAAGATCTACATCTACAATGTATGTGATCACGAGGAATGCTACAAGGAAGTTGGTTCACAGGCAATCAGCTATACAACAGGTGTTCCTGCAATGATCGGTTCTATGATGGTTGTATCAGGTCTTTGGAATAAGCCTGGCGTATTCACAACCGACGAATTCGATCCAGATCCATACATGGAAGCACTGAATAAGTGGGGACTTCCATGGGTAGTAGAAGAAAATCCTATACTTGTAGACTGATAAGGCTTTCGTGAATTCTAAAGGCCGAGTGAAAATGAGGCTATTTTGAATAATGAAAGTGTTATAATTCAAGGCACGATATCTGAATCATAATATTCCGGGATCCAAACTCGCTTCGCTCGGACAGGTGGATCCCAAACAGAATATTAAGATTCATCTATCATGCTCTTGAATTTAATAACACTTTCAAATATTCAAAAACACCTCATTTTCACTCGGCCTTTTTACGTTCACGAAACATAGACAAAGCAATTAGCAATGCGGGGGACGCATTTGAGAGCGCTAGGGATCAATGGTCAAGAGCCGGGTATGGGATCATGTCCTTTACGTCATCCTGATGAGGGGAAATTGTCTTCTCCATCCAGACCATGTCATACCATCTTCCAAACTTATATCCGCACTTAGTAAATCTTCCTATGAGTTTATAGCCCATGTGCTCATGGAAATGAATACTGTTATTAGTAAGATACTCATCTTCTACTTCAGGGGCACCAATGCAGGCATAGAGGTTGGTAATTCCCTGTCTTTTTGAAATATCTTCAAGTATCTCATAAAGCTTTCTTCCAAGCCCAAGTCCCTTAGCATCATCAGATAGATATATGGACATTTCTGCTGACCATTCGTAGGCTTTTCGCACGTGGAATGAGCTTGTATATGCATAGCCGATTATTTCGCCGTCCTTTTCTACTACAAGATAAGGGTACTTTCCTGTTATAGCCTTAATTCTATTTTCGAATTCTGTTACGGATGGTACATCATATTCGTATGTGATGGCTGTTTTTTCTACGTAATATCTGTAGATTTCTACAAGAGATGGAGCATCAGAAAGCTGCACTTGTCTAATCGTTATTGCATTGTCCTGAAATATCATGATTAAGCCACTCCTAACTTGTGCTTTACATTGTTTTTGACATTATAGCACGATACTGTGAAAAGAGTAGGGACATATGACTTAAATCATATGTCCCTAAAAAAATGAAGCTGATTCTTAAAATATCATATCTAATATGTTATTTCCATTTATTTTAACCTCTAACCCATAACAATCTTTCAATAACAGTGATACATATCATCTGCAACTGGCACTTTCCTATATAGAACACCATCAGTATATTTCATACGATTTCCTATCAGGACAATTTTCAAAATCTTCTATCAGTTCATATAATAATTTTTCATACAATATATATAAACTCTCAAACGAATATTTTTCTTTATTATCATCTTGAAAACGACTCAGATAAATAAAATATTTGCCACGTAGTAGATGTCCTCCAAGAAAATTATACCAATCTATATACTTAGCTATATTATCAGGTGGATTCAAAACATAAGGTTTCCCCTTTTTATCATATTCTGAAGAAAGAAATTCTTTTACATCTTCAACAGATATTTCAACATCCTTTTCAAAATGCTTATAAGCTGCCAAACTTATAATCAGATCGTTCACATCGACATTGCTAAAATCTTTATAGCAATTATATGCATTCATTCCAAGTGCAAAGTTTGATTGTTCATATTTTATTTGCAATTCTTCACGATGTTGTGTTTCTATTTTTTGCCATTCTCTAAATGCAAATATTCCCACAATCGTTATAACAACTATAAGTAAAATACCAACCATACCTATTGATATTTTTTTCAATTTATACATTTACTTATTCTCCTGTTTCTAAAGCTTCCTTTATTTTTCCAAGACTGTTCTTTGTTACTGTAGAGTATCCTAAATCTTTAACAACTTCATCAACTTTTTGAATAGCTCTATCCAATTGTTCTACTGATGCATCCGATATAGTTTGAACATCATAAAGGACTTCTAGTGCTTTTATAACAGCATCTTCATAATTATCCGCATTTGTCTGGCCACCATTCATTCTATACCAATTATCATATGCCTTAAATTCATTTCCACCTTCATTGTATGATGAAATAAGTGCATCCACATCTATATTCTCATTTTCTGAACTATTATATGATGCTACACGTATTGCCAATTCTTTTTCATCATACGTCAAATTTTCAACCACTGAACAATTCGTACCAATTCCCGTTGAGTATACAACTGTTCCTGACATAGGCAAGCTCAATGCATCAGTTCCAAGATCAATTGCATTTGAAGCGCCTTGAGCTGCTTTAGTCTTGATATAGCTATCAACCAAACTTTCACTAAATGCTACTACATCTAACCCTATGCCTTGAGAATCTACACCTGAAAACAAATCTCCAGCTTCTTTTCCCATTACATACTCGAAAAATTTCTTACCAAAAGAAGCCAAATCGTCTACGCTATAATCACCTGTAAATAAGGAACTTTCAAATGACTTTAAGACTTTCTTTTCTTCTTCAGCTAAATTTCCGTTTATACCAAGTTCAGTATTTCTTGGGTAAACATCTATAGTTTTAGTATGCTTTACTGAGTCGTATTCTTGAACTAATCTTCCTGTGTTTAAAGAGTTATTATCTTCTGAACTACCACCTGTATACTGATTAGAACTGCTTGGAACAGCTGTAATATTTACTGTATATATCTTCTTATCATCATTTGTTGTAGATAGTTCTACAATCAAACGGCATCCATTTGCTGCTTTCATCTCTTTTACAACATAAGAAAGTGCTATAGCTCTAGTTTCTTGATTTACAAAATAAGTATACTCTGGATTAGGATTATTTGTGTCAGGTTCAGGCATGGTATATAGTTTTAACTCTACTAACCATCGATATTCATCTACTATAACTGGAAGTGTTTTTCCCATCTTATACACATCTGAAACGTCAAAAAAATCCGGTTCTATTTGTCCAAAGAGCAATATTTTCTCCATGTCTTCATCTGTCATAGTTAGCATTTTTTTAGCAAAATAGCCGTATTCTATAGATTCCTCATGTAATGATGGTAACTTAAGCCATTCTGAGATATTATCCCAATCAAGCTCTCCACCTTCATAGAAATAGTTATTTAAAGATGTTTCTGTAACAGCATATGCCACTTCTTTATTGATATCATCAAATATTCCCGCATTATAATCAGAGATCAGTGTAAGAGTCACGCCTGCTCCATACTTACCAATTTTCAATACAGTGTCATCAACATCTGCATTCCATGCAAGTTCAGCAATAACTTCAGGATGAGCTTGTCCATTTTTTTCTTTTTCTAACATTTGATTATCTAATGACGTAAATAACTGATAAGCCAGGTCATCTTTATTTAAGTAGGGCAATACACCTTCAATAAGGTCTTTATCATATGCAACACATCTCTTACCATCAATCTCTTTTCCAATTATAAAATATTCCATCCATTCGTTTAATTCTTTGATAGCAGTCTCGTCATTGGAATCATCATCATCACATAATATATTTAGATATGTATCAAGATTAGTTGCAATAACTTTTTCTTTATTTCGTCCGGCTGTGTGACATAATATTGGGCAAACATCTCCTGTAATTATATCTACCATCTCAATTATTACTCCAGTAGCATCTATCCTAACTTTAGGGAACGAATCTCTGGTGAAATAATCGAAATCATCGCGCTTTAATACAGATAACTCTGTAAGATACTGTTTAGCAACTTCGTCTGTCATGAGGTTATACATTTCATTTAGCTTTTCACTAAATACCGTTTCTTCTACATCATCGCTAAGAGTCTTGAAAAGGCTCAATATATTACCGACTCTCTCTTCATTGATTGCACATCTATCATCATTATATTGATTATTAATATAAGCAAGATCTACTTCAGCAATTCTAGCTAAAGCTTTTTTAGTCACCTCAGGCAAGTTCTCATCCCATTCAAGTCCCTTGTCCCTAAACAATGATAAATCTTCACCATAATCAGTAAACAATCTATCAATTTCTGCATCAACTTTAGGATCTCCTGTTTTATACTCGGCATGTGGATCTGATGAAGAAGAATTTCCAGGATCTGAATCCGATTCACTATCATTGCCTGGATTTTTACCATGTCTATTGTTTTTATTTTCCTTGTTTTTATTTTCTTCGTGTTCTTTTTTTGTTTCTTCAGATGCTTTTCCGAATAATTTTTCATCACCAGCATATGTTTCAGCATGAGTCTTAGCAATTCCATCGCCTGGTCTTTTTAATCCAGCCAGGCCTAAAGCCTTTGATAGTCCTGTTTTACCACATTTGGTATATCTGTTTTTGGTTTTGTCTGATATCTTATCTACAAGAGTTCTTGCAAAGGCTGAACCCATAGCTGGCGCTTTTTTACCTTTGCATGATTCAAGTATAAACTCTATCTGGTCGTTAGAGTATCCCATTTCAAGAAGTACTGCTTTTTTCTGTTCTTCAGGAAGATTAATAAATGCAATACCAAAGTCCTCTTCTGACAATCTGGATACATCTATATCTTTCTTATCAAAAAGCATTGCCAATATATTTTCAAGCTGGGCATCACTTAATTTTCCACCAAGTTCAACAGCATTATATTCTTCAAGGAAGTTGATGATATCTCCATCCTTCATATGAACATCGTCACCAAGTTCAAGGCATGATGGATCAAATGGTTCAGGCACTGCCACTGGAGTTGCAGCTATAAGCTCATTAGAAAATGTGCTATCCATTTCCTGTGTTTTCTGTCCATATCTACTAACTGCATTATTATAAACGCCAGTTCGATCAGCAACCTTCTGTGTCTGGGTTTTGATTGGCTCTGTATATGAAGAGTAATCGAATTTTGCAACATCTGTTTCCAGCTCTGCAAGGATACTCTCTGCGCTTTCTACTTTACTCTTTACGTTTAATGCTCTCTGTCCTGCTTCTGACATAGAGTCTATAAGAGAAGAACAGCTATCGTTATCACATAAAAGATCTCCACTGCATACTCCCTGATCTGACTCTGAAGGCATAGATCCGCTTCTGAATATCTGTGGGAATCTGTTACAGAAATTCTTTGATTCATAAGCTGTCTTTTGAGCCTTCTGTATAGCTTCATTACATGCATCGAGTTCTTTCCATGTCTCTACCATCTCTTTGTTAAGCAGATCATGAAGCTGGTCTCTTGCCATGTCACCGTCTTCACCTTCCCAAACTTCTTCTGTCATGGAGCCAAGGTCTGCTTTTCCCTTGTTAATAACATCTTCCGTTGCGCTCAGCGCAACCTCATGCTGCATTCTTACTTCCTCGAGCATATCGAGGTTCATTTTGATTCTTCCCATTCCGTCTCCTCAAATATATTAAAAATGATTTCTAACTCTGAAAGAGTAAAAAACCCCCCACAATATTGTACATATGTCTGCATATTATAGGACTCTCATCTGACGAAATGCATTTTTTATACGATGAACTGCATTTTTATTACAAATAATTCTGGAAGATTCATTGTATAATCAATCATTTTTATATAAACTTCCAGCCTTATATATGATATAATCTTTGCGGTCAAGAAACTCATTTTTAATTTTGAGTTTCCAGACTGAATATTTACTACCGAAGGTAACTATGACGATTTTTACTAAGCATAAAGCTAAAAAAATAATACTGTGCATAGCGCTTTCTTTACTGCTGCTTATAGCATCATCCGCCATTGCATTTAAGATATACGCATCAAACTATTACAAGGCTGATGCGGGTATTATCTCAGAAATTGAATCACAGAATGCAGCTACAGTTACTGAATATAATGAGGATACTCTTTTATTCGTACCGTCAGATACAAATAGGATAAAGGCAGGTATAGTTTTTTATCCGGGTGGAAAGGTTGAATATACTGCTTATTCGGGACTTATGTATGAGCTGGCGCAAAGAGGATATATGTGTATTCTTACAAGGATGCCTGAGAATCTGGCATTTCTTGATATTGATGCAGCTGATGGCTACGACGACTTAATATCAAGTGTTCCTTCCTGGTATATAGCAGGGCATTCGCTTGGCGGCGTTGCAGCTGGTATGTACATTGATGAACTAATAGGAACTGGCGATACTATGCCATTCGACGGTATCATACTTTTGGCTTCTTATATCACTGAAGATCTTTCTGACACCAGCCTTAGACTCTTGTCTATATATGGGTCAAACGATGGTGTTATAAACCTTGAGAGTTACAAAGAAAACAAGGTTAACTGGCCCGCCGACAATACCGAGTATATCCTTGACGGAGGTATACATTCTTTCTTTGGATGCTATGGTATTCAGTCAGGTGACGGAAAGCCTGCCATGACTAATGTAGAGCAGATCAAACAGACTGCGGCCATGATCGACTCCTGGATTCAGTGATTCTATCATAGCCACGCTGTAAAGCCTCCTAATCAGTAACTGATAAAGCTTTCAACATAAGTAAAATAAGCCTCTCAGGCTATGTATTTCTTGAAATAATAATTCAAGAATGTATGACTTCTTGAATGTAAATTACAGAAACGCGCATTTACTGCGTGTTTCGTAATTCGATGAATCGGTTGGCAATAGAGCCTTCGACGAAGTCGAACTCAACCTACTCTATTGCTGCATTCTTGAACTTTATGTTCAAGAATGTATAATTTTACTCATAAGGAAGAGGTTTACTATGAGACTTGATGAGTTAAAGATTGGCGAAAAGGCTAGAATTGATACAGTAGGCGGTAAGGGTGCTACAAGGCAGCACTTTCTTGATATGGGTGTAATACCCGGTGCAAAGCTTGAAATAATCAAGTTTGCACCTATGGGCGATCCCGTGGAGATTCAGATCCACGGTTATTCACTGACCCTCAGACTTGATGATGCAAAACAGATTGAAGTTACTAAGATCACCAAGGCTGCGGAATCCGATTCACATCATACAGACAGATCCTCCAAAGAAGATAATATAGAACTTCCTAAAGACAGGGTTCTCAAATTTGCTCTTGTAGGTAATCAGAACAGTGGTAAGACCACTCTTTTCAACAGACTTACAGGAGCCAATCAGCATGTCGGAAACTTCCCGGGAGTAACAGTTGACCGTAAAGACGGATCTATCATAGGATATCCAAATACTGTCATCACAGATCTTCCCGGAATCTACTCCATGTCTCCATATTCAAGCGAAGAGCTTGTCTCAAGAAATTTCGTCCTGCACGATAAGCCGGACGCGATCATAAATATCGTTGATGCTACCAACATCGAAAGAAACCTGTATCTTACAATGCAGCTTCTTGAGATGGATCGTCCGATGGTAGTTGCTCTTAATATGATGGACGAGCTTACGGGTAACGGCGGCTCTATCAACATTAAGAAGATGACAGAAATGCTGGGCGTTCCTGTTGTTCCGATTTCTGCTGCCAAGAACTCAGGTGTCAACGAGCTTGTACATCAGGCTCTATCTGTTGCCAAGAATAGAACACTTCCTAAGAAGCAGGACTTTTGTCTTGAAGATGAAAACGGCGGCGCCGTACACAGATGCCTTCACGGCGTAGGTCACTTTATCGAAGACCACGCTAAGAGCAGAGATCTTCCTGTAAGGTTTGTTTCAAGTAAGATAATCGAAGGCGATAAGCAGATAATTCGTCAATTAAAGCTTGACCAGAACGAGCTTGAAACGATTGAACATATAACCATTCAGATGGAAAAAGAAAGAAACCTTGACAGGAGCGCTGCTATTGCAGATATGCGCTTTGCCTATATCGGTAGGGTTTCCAAGGAATGTGTCAAAAAGCCTCACGAAAGTAAAGAAAGAATCAGAAGTGAAAAGATAGACAGCATCCTCACCGGCAAGTACACAGCAATTCCTGTCTTTGTACTTATTATGGGACTTGTCTTCTATCTGACCTTCAATGTAATAGGGGCAGCACTTCAGGAATGGCTTGAAATGGGCATTGATTCCCTGGCCCAGCTTGTTGAAAAACTTCTTGTATCGCTTAATGTTAATGCCGTAATCCAAAGCCTTGTAATAGATGGTATATTTGCCGGTGTCGGAAGTGTTCTTAGCTTCCTTCCTATAGTAGTTGTAATGTTCTTCTTTTTATCACTGCTCGAAGACAGCGGATATATTGCAAGAGTTGCATTTTTTATGGACAAGCTTCTTAGGAAAATAGGCCTTTCGGGAAGAAGCATAGTTCCTCTTCTCATAGGCTTTGGATGCACAGTTCCTGCTGTTATGTCATCCCGTACTCTTCCAAGTGAAAGAGACAGAAAGATGACTGTCCTTCTTACACCATTTATGAGCTGTACTGCAAAGCTCCCCATATATGCGTTTTTTGTAAATGCCTTCTTCCCGGAGCACGGCGGAATTGTAATGACAGGATTATATGTTCTTGGTATAGCAGTTGGAATCCTGATGGCTCTTATATACCGTAGATTTATTTTTAAAGGCGAGGCTGTTCCATTTGTCATGGAACTTCCTAACTACAGACTTCCAAGCCTCCAGAGCACATTCCAGCTTATGTGGGAAAAGGCGAAAGATTTTCTTCAGAAAGCTTTCACTATTATATTTGTTGCAACTATCATCGTATGGTTTTTGCAGAGCTTTAATTTCCACTTCGATCTTGTTACCGACTCTGCAGATAGCATTATTGCTTTAATTTCAGGAATAATAGCCCCTGTTCTTCGTCCCCTTGGAATTGGCGACTGGAGAATAGTAACTGCACTTATCAGCGGCTTTATGGCCAAAGAAAGCGTAGTCTCTGTACTTGAAATATTATTTGGTTCCGAAGGCGGTGTATCAGAGGTACTGTCTCCTCTTTCAGCAGGAGTCCTCCTTGTATTCAGTCTTCTCTATACACCATGCGTAGCAGCAGTAGCTTCTATCAAAAAAGAACTGGGCGTTAAATGGGCCGGCTTTGTTGTTATCTGGCAGTGCATAGTTGCATGGATCATAGCATTTGGATTTAAGATCATAATAGGACTATTTATTTAACTATTAAAAACTTCCCAGCCAGGCAGATCACCATCTCCAAGTGGGAAGTTTTTTAGTAACTATATTCAAATCAAGTGCTATGCATTTCCTTCCTCGGCAGGAGCTGACCTATACAGTTCCTCTACGAATCTTTTTCCAATCTCACTTAGATCATCTTTATAAATATATCCAATTTCCATAGAGCTGTATGGCAGATGAGAGCTTTCTCTTAAAGGTATAACCTTATAATCGCTCCAGCCTACAGCTCCTTTTACTGCGCCGGAGCAGAAGGTAAAGCCGTCAAGCTTATTCATTATCTGAAGCATGGATGCCCTGTCTGAAACCTTGATGGTGTATGGATAGTCCTGCTCTCCAAAAATCTCTTCTGACATGTATAAAGGGCTGTCTTTACCCTGTTCATAAGTAAGAAGCGGATACTTGGTGATATCGTCGTAATCGATTATCTCTCTGCCAGCAAGAGGGTGGTTTTTGCCAATATAAACATAGAACCTGCAGCTTACGATTTTTTTGTATGTAAGACCATTGTCCACAAATAATCGCCTTAAAGCATCTTTATTAAAGTCACTTAAAAACAATACTCCTACTTCACTTGCTCCTGTACTTACATCTTCAATTATCTTTGGAGTTGTTGTTTCCAGAATGGAAAAATGATATGTTGATGCGTCATAATTTTTGACAACATCAGAAAAAGCTTCGCACACAAAAGAATAATGCTGCGAAGAAACACTAAAGATCTTTCTGGTATTACCATTGCCATCATATCTCCAGATAAGCTGATCATACTGATCACAGACTTTTCTTGCATAGAAAAGAAAGTCTGAACCCTCATCTGTAAGATTCACACCTTTGTTGGTCCTGTTAAAAATAGTGATACCAGTTTCTTCCTCTAGTCCTCTTATAGTATTGGTAAGCGTAGGCTGTGATATATACAGACTCTCTGCTGCCTTATTCATAGAGCCTGTTTTAGCCACAACCATAGCATATTTAAGTTGCTGAAGTGTCATCCAAAATCCCCTCTTTTAATCCTGTTTTTATGCCGGTTATTTTGGATAATATTAGCAGTAAAAAAAGAATATGTCTTAGTCTAAAAAGATATATCCGGTAATAGTCTGTAGCTATAGACTTCTTTACGCAGATAATTTTAACGATCCTGCGTCCATCCTGTAGACTGCATCAGCAAATCTTATCGCAGATTCTTCGTGAGTTACAATGACTACAGCGCAGCCTTCTTTAGCTTTTTGCCTTAAAAGATCAAAGACAATCTCAGTATTGTCATCATCAAGGTCACCAGTAGGTTCATCTGCAAAGATCACCTTTGGGTCATTGATAAGTGCCCTTGCAATAGCGCACCTTCTGATCTCTCCTCCTGATAATTCTTTGGGAAAATAGTCTGCGCGGTCTAAAAGGCCAAGAGCATTTATAAGTTCATCTGCCTTCTTGGACTTATCAGATCCTGAATCTGATAGCCTCGCCTGCAGGAGAATATTTTCTCTTACAGTAAGTGTCTGAATAAGGCTCTGTCCCTGCGGTATAAAACCTATATTCTTATTTCTAAAAAGTGAAAAGTCATCATCTTTTTCCTTGTAGATATCAAAGGCATCATATAATACAGTTCCTTCAGATGGTTTAAGAAGTCCAGCAAGAACACTAAGAAGGGTAGTCTTGCCACTTCCAGATCTTCCCAAAATAAAAGAAACTTCGCCGGGAACAATCTTAATATCTACAGGTTTAAGAGCATAAGACTTACTATTTATTTTTTTTCCAGCATTTTTAGTATAGCTGACAGCTATGCCTTTTCCATTTATTACCAACTTAAATCATCCCTTATCCTAAATCTTTTTCTGATATTACTTTTATTCCAGAAAACGATCCAAAGTTTTTATTTTTTGACCTATAGTCTATTCTATTTTGACTTATAGTTTTTTATTTTGACTTATAATTTTTTATTTTGACTTATAGTCTTTTCTATTCTGATCTACAGTTTATTCCCTGAGGATCTTGCCTGTATCAACAGATACTGCACGAAGTGCTGAGATCATTCCGGATACTGCTCCAAGGAAGGTTACACTTATAAACGTAATAAGTACATAAACTGCTGTAGAGATAGCATTTGGAACAAGGTACGGAAGATCAAGCTTTGAGTTTATAAGTATATTAAATGAATACATTGCAGTCCCTGTGATCACAATTCCTATCACACTTCCTGCTGCCCCTAAGATAACAGACTCTGTAAGGATGAGTCTTCCAAGAGCCTTTTTGGAATAACCGATAACGCGAAGTACTGCGAATTCTCTTTTCCTTTCACCGGTTATCATATAAAAAGCTGCGATCAGGATAAGAGCTGCAAACACCCAGATGGTCACTATCAAAATGGATATCAGAAAAGATATAGTCTTAAGCCTGTCTGCAGTAGAGGTCATCATGGTCTTGGATCTTACAGCTTTGACACCATCTATTCCAAGATTTATATCTGACACTATATTGTCAATGTCATAGCCTTTCTTAACATTTATGTATACAGAAGATATAACATCATCAGGATTTTGTTTTGATAATATGCTTATTCCCTTATCCTCTGCTGCCTTGATCAGATTCTTGACTGTATCTCCGGTTGTATATACCGCCGTATCAAGTCCTGTGCCTGTCTTTTCAAGCTTACCTACAACAAGGAACTCAACTCCGTAGAGCTTAAGCTTATGACCAACTCTTGTAGAAAGAGATGATCCGACTATGATCTCATTATCAGAAAGCTCCCTGTCATAACTTTCATGAAGCCATGGTTTAATAGTAAAATCAGTTTTTTCATCAAAGCCTATTATCTGGACCTTAACGCTGCAGCAATCAGCATTGGCTGATACAAGAAAATATTGGGGAGATATCTTGTCTATTCCCTCAATATTTTCAAGTTCATTTAGTATAGACTTGTCCATGTAAAAATAACCGGGTGTTCCCTGAAGGAGGAGATTTTTAAGATCGACTTCAGATTCAGCATCTTTAGGAAGAAGGATTATATCAGACCCAAGTCTTTGATTAAGACTGTCAAGGCCGTTATTAAGGCTCCTTATAAAGATGCTTCCACCAAACATCGATGCAGTCAGAACTATAAGGATTATGATAAGTCCCGCTGTTCTTTTCTTTTGCAGGATTATATTTTTAAGCGGCAGCTTCCTTATGTTCATCAGCTTTAACTTCCCCGTTTTTAACCACATTTACTACAATATCTGCTACTACTGCCACAAAGAAAACAGCATCAACTATTCTTACAGCAGGCTTGAATATGCTGATACATCTCATGCTGCTCATCATACAAAGTGAGAAGATCGTTCCTGGTACAAAAAATACTGCGACAAGGGCAGGAACCTGTGAAATTGTAATACCAAGTCTGACCTTCTTATTGCCTATAAGAAGCGCTGCAAGTGCCTGGATCGTAAGTATAAGTCCAAGAGTTGTAACTGCAAGCTGAGCATAGTGGCAGGCCATTACATGCTCCTCTCCTACAGGACAAGCTGCAAAAACTGTAAATGAACCTATTGTGAGCACAAGTGCAAGCACAAGCTCTGCGATTTTAAACACATTTGATCTTAAATATTTCATAACTATAAGTACCTTTCAAAAAATATAGTCTAGCCTGATATTTTCAAACAAAATAATTGAAATTTATATTTTTCAAATATTTATTTTTCAAATACTATTTTTTCAAATATTTTTTATTCAAATATTATATTCAGGCTGAGGATTGGCCTGAGCCAGTTCAAAGAACTCAAGGATCTGTCTTCTCATTTCAAGAAATGCTACGCTACCTCTTTGCCTCGGGCGCGGAAGATCCACCTCTATTATCTTGCTGATCTTACCCGGTCTTGGAGTCATGATGACAATGCGATCACTTAGATATATAGCTTCATCTATATCATGAGTCACAAGTACCATAGTCGTGCCATCGCGCTTCCACAGCTGCAGGATCTTGTCCTGAAGATCTGCTCTTGTAAATGAATCAAGGGCTCCCATAGGCTCATCTAAAAGAAGTGCTTTGGGTTCATTTATAAGCGCTCTTGCTATGGCAACTCTCTGCGCCATACCACCTGATATCTGGTGGGGGAAAGATTTCTCGAACCCCTTAAGGCCAACAAGATCAATGTAATTACTAATGTTTTCTTTTTTCTTATGGTAAAGCCTTCTTGCCTTAAGTCCATAAGCGATATTATTTCTTACAGAAAGCCATGGAAAAAGGCTGCCCTGCTGAAAAACATATCCTCTTGAAGGATCTGCACCAGTAATAGGTGCATCATCTATATAGAGCTTACCTTCCTGAGGCTTATCAAGACCTGCTATAAGACGAAGAAGTGTCGTCTTACCACATCCTGATGGCCCGATAATGGATATAAATTCGCCGGGCTTTATATCAAGGGATACGTTTTTAAGCGCTTCCACCATATTGCCATCACTATCTTTATATATTCGTCTTACGTGCCTTATACTGATAGAACTTTTCATACCTTGATAACACCTTCCTGCCATCTTAAAACTCTTTTTCTGATAAGACCTATAAGGAAATTGATAAAAGAGAACAAGACTGCCATGATAACTATCGCCGCCAGAACTTTATAATATGCGCTCCATACCTTGGACTGGTTGATATAATATCCAAGACCGCCAGGCTGTCCCAGCATCTCGCTCATAACAAGTGTCGTAAATGCCATAGCATTGGCAGATCCTATGCCTGTAAAAATATCAGGCATTGCATGAGGGATGGCTACATGAACAATCTGGTTGATCTGTCCGCCTCCAAGAACCCTTGCTGCTTCATATGACTGACGAGGGGTACTCTGAATCCCCTGAGCAGTAAGGAATGCTATCTGAAACCAGGCACATATAACGATCAGAAATACTGCTGCACTAAAAGATGTCGGAAGAAGTGTGAGAGCAAACGGCATCCAGGCAACTGCAGGAACAACGCCTGTAATCTTAAGTACCGGGAATACCCAGTAATATACCTTTGGAAACCATCCGATCAGTATACCTGTTCCAACTCCCATAAGGACTCCCAGGCTAAATCCTGCCGCATAGAGCCTTAGTGAATACAAAGTGTTTTGTACAATGTAACTTCCATCTGCCAGGTAAGCTTCGATTATCTGAGCAGGTCCCGGGAAAAAAGGCTGTGCAAAAAACTGAAGCTTAGTTCCGCCTATGTCCCATACCAAAAGAGCTATTCCAAGGAAAAATCTGAAAGCAGCATTTTTGGAATACAGTTTTCTTCTTTCTTTTTTAAATATGGAGACAATACCGGAAGATCCATAGATCAGTATCAAAGCTATCAGTACCACTATATAGGCACTATTCATGTTAAATCCTATGGAATATTTACCTACGTTCAGGTAGTAAGTAACAAATTCAACATCAGCTTTTTGAGGAAACAGGATGTTAACAGCAATAGCTATAATAAATCCCGATATGGTAAACAGAATCTTAAAAAGCATAAAGGAAGTATTTTTATAATTCCATGTTTCAGAGCTGACCCTGTCTTTTTTATTTATAGATTTTGCTGTTAACTTTATATCCATGATCAACCTCTTTTTCTAAATAACCCATCTAAAATAAGCTACTATATATTCTTTAACATAAAGTTCAAGGAATCATCACTTACTAACATCTACCTTCTGATATACAGTGTCAGTGAATTCATCAGGAGCTGTTGTCAGATATCCGATATCATAAAGACCACCTGCAAAATATCTTACGTTGTCTTCAACAAGGGCATCCCATCCATCATCATGCTGTGATGCAGACGGATATCCATAACTTTTGATAAGTTCAACTGCAAGGTCCACATCTTCTATTGCAGCATAATTCTTCTCAACAATTATCTTTACTGCTTCTTCAGGATTTTCGTAGATCCATTCCTGAGCTTTTCTGTATGCACGCAGAAGGGCTGCAACTTCTTCAGGATTTTCTTCAAGAACCTTGGTAGAAGCGTAAAGGAAGCAGCAGAATCTGTCCTTGAAGTATTCATCTGTTCCAAGGTCGAAGATGATCTTTACATCTCCGGCTTTTTCGTGGATAGATCCAAGAGGATCCCACAAAGCAGCAACATCAATTTCTCCATTTTCAAGAGCTTCAAATTCAAGGTTACCATCAGAGTACGGAAGGAATGTCACCTCACCATTAGCAGGATCTGCAGATATTCCTGCATTTTCAAGCCACAGGCTTGCAACCTGGTGAGGTGTTCCGCCTATCTCATCCACACCAATCTTCTTTCCCTTAAGATCCTCCACGGTCTCTATATCAGAATCAGGCCTTACTGCGAACTTGATGCATCCCTCATGAAGTCCGTCTACGACCTTAACATCTATTCCATTTTCAATAGATGGGAAGAACTGGAAGTCCCCGTTTACAATCGGTATAGTACCGTTGTTAAGTCCAATCTTCCTGGTCTCAAAGTCTGCTGATATCAGTGTTACGTCAAATCCTTCCTCAGCAAAATATCCATTCTCATAAGCGATATAGATTGGCGCTCCGCAAAGAGCTCCGTCCTTGCCGGGGATATCGATCTTGCCATACTTGTAGTCGCCGGTAGATGCGGCATCAGCCACCCCTGCAGTACTTGAATCAGATGTAGCTACCTTTTCATCTTCTATTACGCTTTCATTAGAAGTCACAGAGCAGCCTGTCAGAAGTGAAAGGGCAAGTCCTGTTGCAACTATCTTTTTTAACATATATATATTTTTCATAATCACGTATAATCCAATCATGTTAGAAAAGTGATTGGATTATTCCTTTCT
>CAMVNV010000055.1 GCA_947168935.1 uncultured Butyrivibrio sp.
GCGACCACCGAGATCTACACTCTTTCCCTACACGACGCTCTTCCGATCTATATTGGTACATACAACATAGAACTTGCCTTCATGGTATCTGATCGTAGGTGCGAACAGGCCCTGAGAGAGTCTTGTTCCATCCAATGGAAGTGATTCATCATCGCAAAGGACATTGCCTATCTGATGCCAGTTAGCAAGATCTTTACTGTGCATGATGGGAAGTCCGGGAAAATAAGCAAAAGATGAGTTAAGAATGTAGTAATCATCTCCTGCCCTGACAATGGATGGATCAGGATAGAAGCCCGAAAGGATCGGGTTTGTAGCAACTGCTTTCATAAATTATTCCTCTCTGTTCGAAAATCATGGGCGGGAGTCTTTATTTAGTTAATAAATTTACTCCTGTGCAAATATTGCTATTTGGGCCCAAACTGCCATTTTTTCTAGCTTATATGACAATTATAAATAGGGATAAATTACGAAACTTGCCAGATATTGCGCTATCGTATTCAGAATTTGCTTACTTAAAAAAAGCCGCTATTTTACTGATGTTTCGTGTAAAAAACCGGATAATTTTCAAACTTTATCTTACAAAAATCTATAATTTTTCGTGTATTTTTTCGAAACTTATATGGTAAAATAATCAGTGCAAACAGGTCTATATTTTTAGGGTATGAGGGGATTATTTAATGGCCTTAGCTGTTCAGAGATTAAACTCAGGAATCAACATTATTAACAAGGACTATATCGGGTCCAGACAGTTCAACAAGAATCAGGAGATCGTTCAGTATCTCAACGATTCCACACTTAGAATCTGGTACAATGACCAGAGAGAAGACTACGAAACTCATTGGCACAATGCTCTTGAGATCATTATGCCCGTTGAAGGATGGTATGAAGTTACCATTTCCGACGAGACATTTCATGTAAATCCCGGAGAAATATTATTTATTCCTTCAGGAACTCTTCACTCTTTGCATGCACCCGAAACAGGAGCACGCTTTATTTTCCTTTTTGATCTTCATTTTTTGGAGAAATTAAACGGCTTTACCTCTATATCCACTATGCTTGGAAAGCCTATCGTCATAAAGAAAGAAAGTTTCCTTCCTATCTATGATGATGTTTATGATCTCTTCATCCAGATGAGAACAGAATATTTCTCAGATAGTGACTTTGCAGATATCATGATCTACTCTCATCTTCTCGAGCTTTTATCTACTATCGGCAGATACAGAGTTTCCGAGATGAAGCTTTCAAGCACCAGGATCTACAAGCAGAAAGAGTATATCGATAAGTTCAATGAAGTTCTTGAATATATCGATGAGCATTACATGGAAAACCTGTGTCTTGAATCTATTGCCTACAAAGCAGGCTTTAGTAAGTTCCATTTCTCAAGACTATTCAAACAGTATACAAACTTTACATTTAACGAATATCTTACACATAGAAGGATCAAGGCAGCATCTGATCTTCTGGCAATGCCTGATCTGTCCATCACAGAGGTTTCTCTTGCAGTTGGATTTGCAAGTATCTCAACCTTCAACAGGATCTTCAGACAGGTCAACAAGTGCACACCAAGTGAATACAGAAGAAAACATGATCCACTTCACAGACTATAATAAAAAGGAGCCGTATTCTGAAACCGGCTCCTTTCTTTTTTATTTTCCAACTCTTCTATCAAGCTCTAGCTGCATTTCATCAAGAAAATCCTGAGGATTGCAGTGATCATAAGCTTTCATGTACTTTTTCCACATAGCTTCAAAATCATCTGACATAATAACCTGTGGCAGATATTCATGCTTAACCTGTGTCATCATACTATAGGCAAGGCCGCCCATCGTAGCATTGGTCATGCTGTTGGAGTATGAGTACATTGGATACCAGTCTCCAGGTGAATCATTGGTACCAAGCATCTCCACGTAAGTTCTGACGCCATATGCTAAGAAGCACTCCTTCATCGGTTCACTTAAACTGTCGTAGTACTCTCCGGGCTGATCTGAAGGGAGGTTTGCGTTTATTCCATCGTCACTAGTTCCGCCCCACTGCGGGAAATAGGAATAGCTGCACATATGAGACAGCTTATAGGTTGTGCTTATTACATTTTTCCTCTGTTCCGGTGTTCTGTAAAAAAGGCCATCGCTGTCTATCTGGTAATCAACCCCTGCCACGCCCCAGAACCTCAAGTTATGAACCTCCTGGCCAAGGAGGTCATCTATGAACTGCAAAGCCCCTTCTACGCCCTTACAGCTCGTTGTAATGGCAAGTCCGCTAGCTACATTCATAACGCTGCCGGAGTTATGCCACTGATTGTGTACATCTTCAGAGATAGTTATGGGAAGAGGCACATATTCGCAGCCCTTAGCATCAAGTCCAGCCTGTTTAATGGCATCTCCCGCAGAGCCGGCAAAATTCCACCACTGATCTACCATTCCAAGCACTCTTCCCGTCGATAACTTGGCTATATATTCATCATAAGTCTGTGTAAATGATTCAGGATCAACTATACCTTTATGAAACTCTTCATTGAGCTTCATAAAATAGGCTTTTGCAGTTGGAGTTGTATTATAATCCACAACTTTCAAAGTCTCGGGGTCAACGATAACTGATCCATCGTTTGGATATCCATCCAAAAACTGCGGCGGATTCTCAAGGCAAAAATATCTCCAGTCTTCGCAAAGGATAGTATAGGGAATATTCTCAGAGCCATCCTCCATACAGGGATTCACTTCATAATAGGATTCAAGAAGGTCAAAATACTGATCAAGAGTCTTAATCTCAGGATATCCTGCCCACTTAAGGACCCTTACCTGGATCCAGAAAGCCTCGTCATTATGAGTGCAGGCAGTATCCTGACCTTTTATGTTCTTAAACTGCGGTATCCAGTAAATATGACCATCATCCTGCCTTAACCTGTTCCATTCATTATCAGAATAAAAGGCCTTGATGTTAGGATACTTATCAATATAGTCGTCCAAGGCAACCAGCGCTCCCGCTTCATAGAGCTGCTTGGAAGAGTCTCCTCCATCAATAAAATCAGGATAATTGCCTGTTGCTATAAGCATTGCTACAGCGTCCTGAGCAGTCTGACCGTGAAGCCAGGATTCATTGACCCTGACACCTGTCTTTTCCGCGATCACATTCTGAATCTCATTGTCTTTATTAAGTTCCATGCCAGGGACAGCATAGAATGCTGTAAATTCCTTAATCTCAGCCTTCTTTCCGGAAAAGATGCTGTTGAAGGACACAAGCATCACCACGGCAAGAAAAGCCAAAATTATAGCTATAATCTTCTTTCTGTCCATATTCCTATCCCGCCCTCCTTAGGGCTTATCTTATGCAAGCAAATCCTCAAAGGATCACTCGCCCAGCTCCTGCTTTCTGAATTTTGCAGGAGTACAGCCTTTTACAGCTATAAATTTATTAACAAAATAGTCTACATCCTTATAACCTACTGCGCTCGCTATCTCATAGGTCTTCATATCAGTTCCTCGAAGGAGCTCAACTGCCTTATCAATCCTGTAACTGTTCAGGTAATCCTTGAAGGAACATCCATATCTTTTGTGAAAAAGCTGACCAAGATATGCACTGTTTACGTAGTATTTATCACCAAGCCCCTTCAGAGTCAGATTGTTCATGTAATTGTTTCTGACTTCCTTCTCTATATCTGCAAGAGCGCCCTTACAGACGTTCTTACGAAGCTGTGACAGGTAATCTGCATATTCTAAGGCAAACTGTTTAAGATGCTCCTTACTGCCCCTTAGAACGCCGTTCTCGAAGGTTTTCTCACTGATGATCCTGAGAATCTCTTCCTGGTTGATATCATCATCCTGCTTGGCAGCAAGATTAATAAGCTGAAAAACTATATAATTGATATTGATATCGACAAAAGAGCTTGCGCCTGAATCCCTCATATCGGAGTATAGTTTTTCTATATTTTCAAGTATTCTGTCTTTGTCATTTTCTTCAACCGAGTGAATAAAATTATCAATGGAATCTTTAAGGATAAAGACTCTGTCGTTATTATCTTTTATATCATTATCATCGTAATTGTATATACTCTGCTTTTCCCTGAAGCCCTTTAAATATCTGAGTCTGCAGGATGTTCCGTAGGATTTGGTTATATTCTTAAGTCCCTTAACCTTTTTTCCTACAAAAAGATCTACATTAAAGCCGGCATAATCGCAGATATAGTCGCGAAGCGCTACAAAATAGTCATCTTCAGATACGCCCATATCCTTGGACAGAGCCCTTGTATATATGAATCCAACGTCAAATATCTTGTCATGGCCCGAAGGATCAAAGACGGCATTGCACTCATTTTCACCAAGGAAAACTTTGGCAGCTTCGTAGATCTTGCGCTGCATTGCTATCTTGTCAGAATCATCGTTATCATCATCAGGCATATACAGATCTTCAGCCTGGATCTCTATGTATCTTACGACGTTGTCGTCCTTGATCTTGTCCAAAACCCTTCCAAGAATGACATCATCATATTTACCCTTGATAACACCTATGAGATTGCGCTCAAAATAGGCATCTTCCATAGCTTTAGTTACTTGCAGCTTGCCTTCAGTATCGCTCTGAGCCTTAACTTCACGCAAAATCTCAAGCAGAACCTCTCTATCAACAGGCTTTAAAATATATCTCTTGCAGTCGTATCTAATGGCTGTCTGGGCATAGGAAAAGTCTGCAAATCCGCTGCTTATGACAAAAGCTGCATCGCTAATTCCTGTGTCCTTGATCTCTTTTAACAGATCAAGACCAGTCATGACGGGCATCTTGATATCGGCTATTATGAGATCCACCTTATTGTCCTTAAGGTAGTCCAAAGCTTCTTTACCATTAGACGCAGTATTTACTATTTCAAAACCTTCACTGTTCCAGTCTATGAGAGCCTTAAGCCCCTGAACAATATGCGGTTCATCATCAACTAACATTACTTTTAGCATTTCCAGATCCTATTCCTTAATTCATTCTTCCTTCATCGGCATCTTGATGGTGATAATAGTACCAACAGCCTCTTCAGAAGATACCTCAAACTTAATTCCATTACCTGCATACATCTTAAGACGAAGGCAAGCATTGATGATACCTACTCTGCCGCCTTCCTTGAGCATATCTATGCTGGCGTTGTTCATCCTGTCGGAAAGGGAGCTGATCTCCTCTTCTTCCATTCCTATTCCGGTATCTTCAATCTCTATGTATATAAAACCATCTCTGATGTATGAGCGAACGAATATCCAGCATTTTGAAGCCTTGGGCTCAACGCCGTGAATGCAGGCATTCTCTACAAAAGTAACTATTGAAAGCTTGGGGATATCTATTCCCTTAACACTATCCTCTATCTCAAGAGAATACGACAATCTGTCGCCAAATCTATAACTCTGGATATCAAGATAAGCTGTAACAAAGTTCATCTCATCGCTTATCTTAACTATATCGCTGTCCCACTCAACATACTGCCTCTGAATAACGGCAAGATTCTCGATCATACGGGCCGTTTCAGGCTCTCGCTTTATAATACTATGCATCCTGATACTTTCAAGGGCGTTAAACAGGAAATGGGGATTGATCTGACTCTGCAGGGCCAAGAGCTCAGCCTTCTGCCTTGCCATAATGGATTCACTCTCCCTTAGCTGGTGCTTGTACACAGTATCAATAAGATAATTGATCCTGCCCGCCATATTGTTATAGTTCCTGGCAAGAAGTGATATCTCATCGCTTCCTTCTGTATCAGTTGCAAGCTTCAGATGCTCATCATTGTATCCCTTAACAGTATTGCTAAGATTTATCAGTCTGTTAGTAAAGATATTCTTGAAAAAGACAAGTCCCAAAAGCGGCAGGATAAGGCTTATGGTAGCAAGAATAAGGACTATTACCAGATTTTTATTTATAGCCCTCTTTACATAATTACCTGTATTTATGATATTGATCTGCATGTCGCACCCATAAATGGATATATCCTTGCTATATGAGACATTTGCAATATCTGTTTTAATTCTAAAATCATTCTGTGAAGTATCAGAAAGGTTATTGGAAAGAACTACCCTGTCTCCTTCTACGACTTCAAATAAGAAATCATCACTGATTCCTGAAAGTCCTGTCAGTTCGCTGACAAGATAATCATAACCTATTTCAAATACAAGAATTTTCTCTTTGACAGGCAAAGGATAATAATTCATTGCCTGGATCAGATAGATATGCCTTCTGTTTTCTATATCTTTGGTATCATCTTTGTAATAGCCGATCCATAATAGCTTGTTCTGGCCGGATGCTTTGAAATCCTTATACCACTGCTCATCCAGGATCTTGTCTATATTCTGGATACCGCCTCCACCTACGATCGTTGGGTTATCTGCATAAAAAGTGAAGCTGCAATGCTCAAGACTGGCAAAGTCCCACAGTGTAGAAGACTTTCTTAAATTGCTGAAGGCAAGATAATACTCATAATCTGATGCATATCTGCTATTCATGAAATCATACATTCCACTATTAAGATATACCGACTTGGCCATCTCATCTATGGTTCCAAAATCCGATTCAAGCGTAAACTCAATAGAAGAGGCAACTCCTTCATTAAGGTTCTGCCTCTCCTTATTTTCCGCGCTTAGTATAATACCTGCAATTATGCCGTCAGCGACAAAAAGAGGTATTATCACACACACGAGATAAAACAATATTATTTTTTTCTTAATGCCCATTGAATAGAGCTTTTTAACAATATAGTTCTTCATTGGCCCAACAATAGAAATTCATCAGGCTTCATAATCAAAACTGTTAAATACGACCTTACCTCCGGGCTGCTTTGTAGCATAATTGAAGAGTCCAAATCTGCATCCAGTGAAATGATCAAGTCCGAAATGAAGCTTGTGATTAATTCCTGTATCTATCATTCCATCGCCTGTATCATAGAAGAAGCTTGCTGTATCCTTACCATCAGTAAAGTCAGCACAGATCTTCAGCTTAACGACGTCAGTATCTATTATACGCGAAAATACGACATTACCGGGCAGAAAATCTATTCTCTTATCAAATCTGTCAACTTCCTCTTTTTTCCTGACCATAACAACCAGTTCTTTGTGGAAGGACTGATATCTTACACCAACAAGACCGTAGCATCCCTGCATTGCGCAAAGGCCAGCTACATCACCGTCCTTGAGGCCGCTAACATCAACTGTAACTGTTGCCTCACACTTTGGCATCATCATACGCTGAGTAAGCATGTTTCTTGCATGTACAAGATTAGTTGCGATCTTGGTGTTCTTGATCTCAAGTCCGCCCTCATGCTTGATCTTCCAGCCCGAATCGCAGGGAAGGTGGTTCCACTGCCACTGAGGCTTAAGCCTTGGGTGAGAAGTCTGCCTTACGTCGTATACAAAATCGTCTGAGGTGTATAGCTTATCATATTTATGGTCTTTAGCCAAATTTTGCTCTTCGAGGAACTTAAGGATCTCTTCTTCAGAAGGAATCTTGCAGTCATCGCTTACATGCGGGAAACCATCCTTAAATGTCAGAGGTACGATGACAGGTACTCTTCCTACAGCTCCGCAGTCCTGGAACAGGTATGCAACCCATTTTCCATCAGGAGTATCTACGATACCACCCTGAGCTACGCCTCTTCCCGGATTTCCGATATCATCGATGACAAGATCTTTTCTTTCAAACTCGCCATCAAGGCTCTTAGCCCTGTAAACAACCTGAGTTCTCATTCCGGCATTCTTAGGCCAGTGAATGAGGAAGATGTAGTAATAGCTATCTATCTTATAGATGTGAGAACCCTCATATCCAAGATAAACGTCATCAGTATCATGAATTATGATCTTGGAAAGACCGCCTTCTTTGATGGCAGAAAGGTCAGGTTCAAGCTCTGTAATCCAGATATCTCTGTTACCATAAGTTACGTATACTCTTCCATCATCGTCAAACAGAAGGGACAGATCATGGAAGAAGCCTTCCATGTAATTTTTCTCCCATGTTCCGTTCTCGATATCATCTGTTGTAAAGAAGTAAGTCTTTTTGATATCAACTGAAGAAAATGCAATATAATATACTCCATTATGGAATCTGAGGGTAGGAGCCCACATTCCATGACCGTATATGCTTTCTTCTCTCTCGAGGTTCTCAGCAGAGCTATCCTCCAGCTTGTCAAAAACATAGTTTACGATTTCCCAATTCACCAGATCATAGGACCTGAGAATTGCACATCCCGGAAAAAAGTACATAGTTGTACTTGCCATATAATAGGCATTACCAACTCTTATTACATCCGGATCCGGATAATCAGTTTTCATTATTGGATTCAAACTCTGCATCGATACATCCCTCGCACTTTTTGGATTATTAATTATTCTGCTACTATTGCATAGTAGGCTTCTTTTTTCTGCATATCTTTGTCGAACAGAAGCGGATCTTCTCCACTTCTCCATGTAAGGGCATCGTTGATACCCCATACAGTGATACTTGTAATATTGTATCCCTGGTTCTTAAGTTCAAGCATTCCTTCAAAATAAGCCTTGTACTGATCAGCCTGCTTCTGATATTCAGCAGCTGTCTTGGACTTAACACCTATATCAAGCTCTGTTCCCTGAACTTCATATCCTGCATCAAGGAAGGACTTAGCTGTTTCAAGGAACTTGTCCATATCATCTTCTGTTGAAAGATGTGACTGCATTCCAATTCCATCGATCCAGCCATTTTCCTTAACTTCAGCAAGGTTCTCCAGGATCAGGTCACCCTTCCACATGCATGAATAGTCATTGTAGAAAAGAGTATAGTCATCAGATGCATACTTGTTAGCATATTCAAAAGCTCTTACATAATAATCAGGACCAACAACTTCATACCAGAGGTTGTTCTTCTGTCTGATTCCGTTTTCATCACCATCGCCAACATCAAAGGCTTCATTAACAACATCTACAGCATAGATAAGACCAGGATGCTCTTCATCGAAATATGTGAGAACTGACTTTATGTAGCTCTCCATTCTCTTAAGCATTGTCTCTCTGTCAACAAGCTCGCCGTCATCAGTGTAGTCCTCAGTAAAGAACCATCTTGGAGTCTGATTGTGCCATACAAGAGTATGGAATCTCATCTGAATGTCATTTTCTTCACAGTACTCGATACTTGGCTGGCAGTTATCAAAATGAACAGCCGGCTCATAATAGGAATCCGGAAGGCCGCTTGCTGAAGCTTCTTTATCAAGAAGTGATTCAGGCTTCATCTCGTTTTCACAAGTGATACTGTTGAAGTTGTCCTTAACTGCTGTATCATAAGATTCCATCTTGTTAAATACACTATTTGGAAGGGCAACACCGAGCTTAAAAGCATCCGCATATACATCAAGCATTGTTGTTCCAGCAAGCTCAGCATCGGCAGCTTTAGCACTTATATCCTGTGTAAGATTCATCTCCTCATCAGAATATGCAAGTGCAAGAATTGTGAACTTCTTGTCTTCACTGCCCTTAGCCATCTTGATCTCAAGCTTGTGTGAAGCAACTTCTGAATCGTCAAATGCTATTTCAACGTTATTGTTGTTCCAGCCATCAGATCTGTTCGCATTGATAGTAGCCATAAGTTCGCCATCAACATAAACTTCTGCTTCGCCGTATTCTGAATTATTAGCTGCTTTATAATCAAGAAGAATGTTCTTACAGTCAACTTCCATTACAAATGGTTCATTGCCACTAACATCATGTGACCAGTTATCAGGGAATGTGACTTCATCACTTCTTACAGTCTGATGCACTTCTGTATCTGTTAATGTAAAACTTCCTTCACTAATCTTGGCCCCGTTAGAATCCTTGCTTGTAACAAGCTTCATATTAAGGAAGTCTGGTGAATAATAGTAAGTCTCAGGAACAGGAGCAATCTTGGAGGTTGCTGTATTGGTCTTGATCTTCTTATCGATCTCGTTAATGAGATTCATCATTGTATCAGCCATGATCTTGTGACCAAGAGCTGTTGGATGATACTCATCACTGAAGTACAGACTGTCTGAAAGGTCTCCTGACTCAAATGCTGCTGCAGTACCATCTTTTACACTTACCATTGGAAGTCCATACAGATTACCTACAGGAATGTAGAGATCTTCAAGATTCCACTTGGTCTTAAAGACAGAGAACATAAGCATTACTGCTGTCTCGTCGTCTTGTTCCAGGATCTGTCTTACAAGACTTTCGTAAGCTCTTCCTTCAGTAGGCTCCTGATAATCGTTAACAGCAAACTCTACGACTACAAGGTCAGGAGTTTCGCTGCAATGAGCTGTAACGTCTTTGTCATAACGCATGATACCAAGTGCTGAAGGTGTACCACCAACTCCGGCATTTACGTATTCAATCTCTGCATCAGGATACTGTTCCTGAAGCATTGTAATGAACTGATCACAATAGGACTTTGTAGTATCGTTAACTCCGCCGCCCTCTGTGATAGAACCGCCGATCATTGCGATTGTAACTTTTTCACCGTTACGAAGCTTATTTACAAAATTCTCTAATCTTCCGTTTGTACCGGTTGAAAGAAGTCCTGATTTAATAGCATCCTTGTACCACTCTCTTTCGTAGATAATGGTATTATCAGCTGCCTGTGTGGAAGCTGCAGCCGCTGAATCCGAGCTTTCTGCAGACGCTTCAGAAGTAGCTGCAGATGCTGCATCCTGTGAGCTTTCGCCCTGAGCCGAAGATCCGGCGCCGCTTTCATTTGCAGCGCTGCATCCTGCCAAACATACCATGTTTAATGCAAGTAATAACCCAACTATTCGTTTTTTCATTGTAGTAACCTCGACAATACCTTTTTTGTTTTTTACCCAATCTGAAATCGCCTTATAAAGGCGTTTTCTAAAGAAAAACCCTTATCTTACAATACCAAAGCCGAGAATAGTGAAGCTCTTTTCTTCGCTTCCCTTGGCCATCTTAACCTCAACTTTTCTCTTCTTGCACTCTGTATCGTTAAGGATGATAAGCGGATTGCAGTGAACCCAGCCGTTATCCAAAGGATTGATGCTTCTTACATATTCCCCATCAACGAAAACATCAACTATTCCTTCAAGAGGACTTCCTGAATCCTTAGTTACGATAACAAGGCGCTTTGCTTCGAGCTCGATAGTAAATGGCTTTGTGAATGAACCGTGCTTTTTAGCATCAAATCTCCAGTTATTAGGAAATTCAGGAGTACCCTTAATATCCATGTTCATTTCAACAGCCTGAAGCTCTTTATCTGTGCTGTCGAAGTCGCCTTCATCGATGAGCGCTTCAACAGGCATATCTTTTTTATCAAGAAGGATTACTGTGTCAAAGTCAGTACCAATAGGTGATACAACCTTGTCGAAATCCTCATCAGCTTCACTCTTATTAGCTACCATATCCTTCATCAGCTGCTCGATACACATAGCCATTACGCTGTGGCCTGTGTTAGTTGGATGAAATACATCGTAGAAATACTGAGCCTTTGTGATAAGTCTTCCAGTATCCTTAGTCTTGTAGAACTGGTCAGTTACGCACTTTTTAAGGCTGACCATAGGAAGGTTATAAGCTCTTCCTACAGGAGAAAGTCTCTCCTCAAGGTTATAATCATTAGCAAATACTGAGAAAAGAACTATAACTGCAGGATGACTTACGCCATTCCAGATCTTTCTGATAAGACTTTCAAAGCATACACCCTTAGTCTCATCACCTTCGTCGTTAACTGCAAACTCTACGATAACAACATCAGGCTCAACCTCGCCCCCGCGTCTTACATCTCTGTCATAACGGATCATTCCAAGCTCAGAAGGAGTTCCGCCAACGCCGGCCTTAACATAATGAATATTTTCATCCATTCCAGTAAGCTTTTTGAAAGCTTCATAGGTCTTGTAGGCATAGCACTCTGTGTTGATCGGTACAGCGCCTGCTCCCTGAGTGATAGAACCTCCGATAAAAGCGATGGTAGTATCTTCACCACGCTTTGCCTTTTCAACAGCCTTGTTGAATCTGTAGGTGTTACCCACCTGAACAACACTGTCCTTAACATGAACAGCAAACTCTTCGCTTGCAAGGTCAACTGGTGCATCCTCTTCCTGTGGAGGAGCATCAAAACCGTCATTAAGATAAAGCTTAACTGTTACATTAGCTGTAAAGCCGTTAGCGCCGTATTCAAAACGGCACTGACCAACTTCTTTATCTTCATCAGTAAGATCTATAGCAGAAAGATCGAGAAGATGCTCTGAGCCATTACACTCTACAGGCATCTCAAGAAGTGTTCCACCGCCTAAAAGGTCGGTCTTACCATAAAACTGAAATACAAACTTACACTCAGTATCTTTATCACAGCCATCAACTACAACTCCGATGCTGTGAACGAGCTTCTTAAAGCCCTCTGCTGTTTTCAGCATATCTATAAGCTTCTCATCAGAAAGATTTCCAACGAACTTACTTGCCTCAATAAGTCTTCCACCATCAAGATAGATGGGAGTGATTCCTTTTCCATCAGGAGTCGGGAAAGCAAATACATTCTTATCCTTCATCAGAAAATAAAACTGTCTCTTTTTCTCCGGATCTCTTGGAGCAACCGGTCCACGCATTTTTTAATCCTCTTTTCTCACATCAAAATTCAACAACTACGTGAGCTGCCTCTTCACCTGTAAGAACCTTGCTTCTTGAATCAGGTCCGGCAAAACCAACGTAGATATCAGCTTTAGAGCCTTCAAATACTCTCTCGCCTTCTTCGTTAACAACTGAAAGTGCGCTCTTTGGAACAGTGAACTTAACTGTCTTTTCCTGGCCCTTAGAAAGCTCAACTCTTTCGAAGTCAACAAGATGAGCGTTAGGAACTTCAAGCACTGAATCAGCAACCTTGAGATACAACTGAAGAACATCGGTAACATCTACGTCTCCGGTATTAGCAACAACAGCCTCAACCTCAGCATCGCCATCAGCAAATGTCTTAGTAACCTTAAGATCCTTAACTATAGTCTTTGAATATGTAAGACCATATCCAAATGGGAAAAGAACCTTAGCATCATCTTCGATGAATCTGTATGTTCTATCCTTCATGCTGTAGTCTGTGAACTCAGGAAGGTCTTCAAGTGAGTTGTAAATTGTAACAGGGAGCTTACCTGAAGGAGATGTCTCACCAAAAAGAATCTTGGCAATACTTCTTCCGCCCTGTCCGCCTGGGTACCATGTCTGAAGAACAGCTGCGCAGTTCTCATTAGCAAATCTAAGGTCCATAGCACTTCCTGTCATAACAAGAAGAACGATAGGCTTACCTGTCTTAACAAGTGCATCGAAAAGAACTTCCTGGCTCTCTGGGAACTCAAGTGTGTTCTTATCACCTGATGCATAGGAGTTACCTGTATCTCCCTCTTCACCTTCAAGTGTCTCATCAAGACCAAGGCACAGGATTGTAAGATCTGTATTCTCAGCAGCGATAACTGCTTCTGTAACTCTGTCGTTAACCTTGGCAAGGTTCTCTTCCTTGTCCAGGAACAGGTGAGATCCCTTAGCGTAGTGTACGCTGATATCATCACCAACTTCATCCATGATTCCTTCAAGAACAGTCACGTGTCTTCCAGGAGTTCCATGGTAGTTACCGATAAGAGCTGCTCTTGAATCAGCATTAGGTCCGATTACAGCAATGCTCTTAATCTCTTTCTTGTTAAGAGGAAGGATTCCGTCGTTCTTAAGAAGTACAACACTTTCAAGTGCAGCCTTATCAGCAAGCTGTCTGTGCTCCTTAGTATCGATATCCTTGAATCCAAGGCCATCCCACTCATTTTCCTCAAACATTCCAAGCATGAAACGTGTTGTGAAAAGTCTGATGGCAGACTCTCTAACAGTCTTATCATCGATAAGACCTTTTCTCTTAGCTGAAAGGATCTTCTGGTATGTACATCCGCAGTTAACATCGCAACCAGCTTCAAGCGCAAGCTTAACACTTCTTTCAGGAGTCTTGGTAACCATGTGGTTCTCATGGAAATCTCTGATAGCCCAGCAGTCAGATACATAGTGACCTTTGAAGCCCCACTTGCCACGAAGAACTTCCTTCATGAGGTAGTTGTGACCGCAGCATGGCTCGCCGTTAGTTCTGTTGTAAGCGCCCATGACAGCCTCAACTTCACCTTCCTTAACGCAAGCTTCGAATGCAGGAAGATATGTCTCGTACATCTCCTTCTTGCTAACCTTAGCGTCAAAAGAATGACGAAGTGCCTCAGGACCTGAGTGAACTGCAAAGTGCTTAGCGCAGGCTGCAGCAAGCATAGTCTTGGCCCCTCCCTGAATACCCTTGATAAAAGGAATAGCCATCTTGGAGATGTGTACAGGATCTTCGCCATAAGTCTCCTGACCTCTTCCCCAACGTGGATCTCTGAAGAGGTTTACGTTAGGTGACCAGATTGTAAGTCCCTTGTAAATATCTCTGTCGCCTCTCTTAGAAGATTCGTTGTATCTGGCTCTTGCTTCTACACCGATACAGTTACCGATCTCTTCCATCAGCTCTTTATCGAAAGTAGCTCCAAGTCCAATTGACTGAGGAAATACTGTAGCAGTTCCGCTACGTGCAAGACCATGAAGTCCCTCATTCCACCAGTTATACTCCGGAACTCCGAGTCTCTCGATAGCAGGAGAGTCATAACGAAGCTGAGATGCCATTTCCTCAAAGGTCATCTTTCCTACAAGCTCTTCTGCCTTTTTCCTTGCTTCTTCTCTGTTCATTGGTAAAAATACCTCTCATTTTCAACGGCTCTGTACAAGCCTTATTAGTCGTGTAATCCACTTACCGTTTTGACGCAGCGCCACTTATTATGGCACCTGTATCATAATATCTAGAATTATATTAATTATTCATCTATCCTTCTATTCAGATAAACACAATTACTTCTCATATATTGCGAATAAAAAACAAGATATATTTATACGAATAAAAAAAGGCCGCTACCCTTTGGGGTGGCGACCAAATTAAGTGGTTTTCAGCTTGCGTAGTTAGCATTATCTATATAATTACACCTCAAAATCCAGGCAGCTTCTGATCTTGGTGTAGGGTCTAACCTTAGAGTCCGCTACTGCTACGTGCTCGGGATGAACCGCGTAACCTTTAAGAGCTTCTTCGCTTTCAAAAGATGAATCAAGCATAAGATCAGCATTAGATGATGCAAGTCCATCAATGTAAACCTTGATATCTACGATTCCCGGAACCTTGCCTTTTAAACTTTCGAGACCTTCTTTAATTCCCTGTTTGATAGTGGTCTTCTCCTGGGCAGAAAGCTCATCTTTGAGTGTCCATAAAATAACGTGTTTAACCATCTTTTTGTCCTCCTTAATCGATCAGAACTCATTATTATAGCTGCAAAACCCATACAAAACGCCTTATTTCATCGCTTCAGTAACTATATTAACATTCTTCCTGACAGATTCAGCAATATCTGAGCTAATTTCTACTACTTCATCCTCGATGTTCTCGTTAACAGGGAACCAGTTTTCTCCAGGAATTGTAAAATCATAGCTTCTGCTAAAATCCTCTGAAGGAAGCTTACCAGTAATGGTCTTAGTCAGCACCATAGCAGTTACAAAAGCACCAAGAGCTGATGCATGAGCACCATCCTGCCAGTAAAGATCTGCATCTGCAACGTCTTTAAGATCTTCAGCAACTTTGCTCCACACTTCGCCAATAGGAGCAAGAAGTGCTCCCTGCTCTTTGGCAAGATTATGGTATCTGCGATTCATCTCAGCCTGATTCTCCGGCTTAGCCTTTTCTGCCCAAGTCTCAAATACAACTGGCACAGTACCAGCTTTTTTGCACATCTCGACAATTCTTGCTGCATACTCAATTGTATCAGCTTCATCAGTCATAGGGTGAGCCTGCTCCTGAATTACACAATAATCATATTTACCATGGAGAATATTAAACCTTTCGGAAAAATACTCTTCGCCCATGTGCCACTTAAGCGACCTTGCAGAATATGCAAGCATGAAAACATCACAGCTTTCGCCGGTAACATTTTCTACCATCTCTTTTACAAGCTGCGGCATGTCATTCATATATGTGTGACTGTTACCAATAAATAAGATTTTCATTATAATTCCTCTCAAACACCTTTACTGCACTGATTCAGCGGCTTTATTATTCAAGCTATTCTTTAAGCTACATGCGTAATTAATTCCGAGTCCAACAAAAAATAATATCAGCGAAATATTAAAAAACCAAAGCGTATACTTATCAATATAATAATTTACTTGTGTAATTACAAAAGCTTCTCTATCACTTACACAATTTTCCAATATTTGATAGTTAAAAGAACTCATTAAAGATTCAGCTCGAACAACTATTGTTGTAAGAATCGCAATCAGAACTGCAAACAATCCTTCTTTTTTTGAAATTCTATTAGCTAATATAGTCATAACAATTATTATCAGCAAGCAGAGTGGTATTGAACTATCCAATAAACCAAATACAGGCCATGGCTCAATTTCTTTCATATTGAGAATACCAATCTTTGCAGCAATAGATTTTTGATTAAAATTCAGAACAATCTTAACCAGTATTATTATAAACATCAGTATGGCAGAAATCTTGAAGGATACTCCTTTAACCTTATTTTTAAATTCATATCTACCGCCAATGATCATTCCAATAGCCATATAGAAAAAGGCTACAGACAGCACAATCGGAAATCCCGCATAAGAATCGAAACATCTTTTCAATCTGGAATATGATGTCCAAAAATCATAATTAAATAATAAGCTGTAATCATGAGGGGAAAAGAAATCATATGAATGTAAAATATAAATCAAACCAACTAAAACAGCAAATAATACCGCAAAAATAATATGAGGTTTTTTCATTATGGCCATTCCAACAAAAGCCACTAAAAACGCAATAAGAATAAGAATAGTTCCGCCTGGAATATAATAACTATAATCTCCAATTGTATAAACGTCCGTTCCAAACTCACTAAGTATTGACGCTTGATGATGTCTTATAAAATAACTGATCACATAGACAACAATCTGAAGTAATAACGCAATAAGACTAAGCCACTTAGCCTTTTTCATAATAATACTTTTTTCCATACCTTAAAAATCTCCTTAAAACAATTTTCCCAAAAATAGTCATCTCCCCCAGAAAGAGCATTCATATATCATTATGTCTTATCCCCATAAAACATAATCTTGCAGTGCTCACAAATATGAATACTACCACCTTTTAATCGGGCATCTTGCATCTATTTTCAATGCCCTCAGCTCTACATAGCAGCCACATTTCAGGCAAGTTGCCTCTAAAAGACTATCACATTCTCTGCAGATTTCAAGTCTTTCTTTATATTTTTGATCAGATGCTTTCTCATCATTAGAAAGAAGCGCACGTGTTTTTTGCACGTGCGCATAGATATCTTCTTTGCCTGCAAGTTCGTATAAAAAACATCTCTTGCATTTATTCATGAAAGTGTAACCTCAAATGAACATACGCTGTTCTTAGGAAGTGTAGCTGTAAAGCTCTTGCCATCAGAAGAAAGAGTTGCCTTAACTTCTGTAATACCAACAACATCAGGTTTTTCAAATGTGTTGTGATCGTTCATATCACCTGTTACACATCTGCCTGATACGCTGCTGCCCTTAAGACCTGAAAGCATAACATTTACATCTGCTGTTTCGCTCTCAGAAAGGTTAACAACTGTAACTAATGCCTTTCCATCCTTCTCACTTGCTGATACGTGGAGACGAGGAACCTGATACTCTTCCTTGTCATTTAAAATATCAGAATCAACATAGCTCTCAAGGTGTTTAGCATTCATATGCTTTTTATACAGATCATATACATGATATGTAGGTGTAAGAACCATCTTTTCACCCTCAGTAAGGATCATTGCCTGTAATACATTGATCATCTGAGCGATGTTGGTCATTACAACTGTATCGCAATGATTGTTGAAGATATTGAGGTTGATACCTGCAAGAACAGCATCACGAATAGTGTTCTGCTGATATAAGAAACCTGGATTGGTTCCATCTTCAACATCAAACGATGTGCCCCACTCAGCAATGATAAGACCGATCTTGGGATGAGGCTTCTCATACTGCTTGATGATGTTGCTGTGGTTATTAACCATAGTCTCCATGGAAAGAGTATTGTGAAGAAGACGATAATACTCATCCTTGGTGAATCCTGTTGCTGTGCCCTTCTTGTTCCATTCATAAGTCACAGTATAGTTATGGAATGTGATAGCGTCGATCATATGACCTGCGCGCTCACATACAGTCTTGGTCCAGTGATAATCAGCTCCATTACTACCTGATGCGATCTTGTAGATAGGATGCTCATTGTCATAATTTCTCATATAAGTTGAGAATTTTCTGGTCTCATCAGAATAGTATTCAGCGTTCATGTTACCGCCACAGCCCCAGGCTTCATTACCGATTCCCCAGTATTTAACGTTCCAAGGCTCTTCGCGGCCGTTTTCACGTCTGAGGTTAGCCATTGGAGAAATACCGCCCATGTTGCAGTATTCGATCCAGTCAGAAAGCTCCTGAACTGTACCGCTTCCAACGTTACCTGAGAAGTATACGTCACAGCCAAGCTGCTGCGCGAATTCCATAAACTCATGGGTTCCAAAAGAGTTATCCTCTGTTACTCCGCCCCAGTTAGTATTAACAATTGTTTTTCTCTGATCTTTAGGACCGATTCCGTCCTTCCAGTGATAAGTATCAGCAAAGCATCCGCCTGGCCAGCGTACAACAGGAACCTCGATGTTCTTAAGTGCATTCATAACATCGCATCTTATTCCATTTACGTTAGGAATATTGTCCTCGTCCTTAACATAAATACCTTCGTACACGCAACGTCCAAGGTGCTCTGTGAACTGTCCGTAGATGTTTTTATTGATAGTACCCTTACTTACTTTGCCATTAACAATTATGTTGTTCATGTGGTCTCCCCCTGAAGGTTTTAGTCATCTCAGTTCATCTTACTATCAGGGTATACAATTTTCAATAAATTATTTAAGAAAAAACTAAAAAACTTCCAAAAATCTTTCGTATACTAAAAAAACACAGATCATACCACATGATCAAACTTCAAAACTTCCACCAACAAGCTTTTTGATCTGAGCTTTAGTCGCAACAGGATACCTGTCTTTGATGTGCTCTGCGATCGCCTTACCTGATTCCAAAGGTGCCTCCTTATATCTAGAAGTTACAAAGTCGTATCCCCACAGATCTTCAGGCTTTGAATACACAGCTATTGGCCAGCCATAGTACTCTCCCTTTTTGTTCTTCCTCTGTCTAAAGTCCCTAACAACAAGATAAGTCCTCATCTGAAGGTCTGTTACAGTCCCGTCAAAGCCCTTCTCTCCGCCCTTGCCAAAGCCAGCTGAAACCTTAAGCTGATTAGAATATATCTCGTCTTCTACAGCAAAACAGTCCATGATCTTCTTCTGGCGTCTTGAAGCCTTCTCATCATCCCAAAGTGCATCAAAATCATAGCCATCCCGCCTGCAGTTGGCAAAATATGGCAGCCACTTCTTGGAAATAAACCCGGCCTTCTTTTCAAAGAACTTGCCATAGGCAACTTCTCCGCTTCTTGCTATAATCTCTCGCCACTCCCATGGATCGACCTTAGTATCCCCGCTCCACCAAAACTCGGGAACAGTCCTTTCTTCAAGTGAGAAGCCAGGTATACCATTTTTAAACAGTGGCAAAAAACCTACATCATTTATGAACTTAATAGCATCTTTTACAGTATGCAGGCATTCAGGGTCATCCCACTCTACGCCGTACATGATCCAGGTTCCGCTTTCATTCCCCATAAGAGTCCCTCTCTAAGTCAACAAGCTTTCTTACAGTTTCTTCATCATCCAGTAGGCATCTTGATAAGAGCCATCACTATATTTCATGTTATCAGGAAATGTACCGCATTTTTTAAATCCAAGCTTCTCATACATTGCAATAGCATTCTCATTACCTGCTATAACTTCAAGTTCAGCCTGTTCATAGCCAGCCTCTTTGGCAACCTCTAAAACAGTACTTAACATAGCTGATCCAATACCGCATCCGCAGTACTCCTTGTAAAGCGCTATTGCAACATCGCATCTGTGTCTATACCTTTTGTATGGTGCAATGCTCATAAGAGAACAGTTACCAATGTGCTTACCATCTACAAGCGCTATCAGCATAAGCTCATGCTCTGACTCCATCTTAGCTTTTATGAAATTCTCTTCGCTTTCTTTGGTTATTGTGATCTCATCAGGTTCTCTTATAAGATAAGGAGTTTCTGCACTAGTAGCTTTCAGGTATTTGATCAGATCTTCTCCATCCTCTGGTCTGGCATTCCTTAAAACTACTGTTCGTCCCAGCTTATCTGTTATAGTCTTTTCTTGAAATATCATTATGTTCTCCCTTCAGATGCCCGAGATTCTTGCCTGTTGTATCGTAATAGTATACATGCAATCCCCCAAAAGCTTTGCCAGATTGTATCTGTTTTATGCTTACATAAAAAATCTTACTTGTTTTTACTTGTTTTCTGCTTCCCTGCGACTAAGTTCATAGCGCTCTTTTCCCCACCAGTTAGGGAGAAGCTCCTTAAGAGTTATAGTCTGCCTTTTCTCAAAATCGACCATTATCTCCATGTCTTCATTTTCTTCGTTGAGCTGGTAAAAGAACTCCCTGCAGGCGCCGCAAGGCATGCCACTTCCCCCTCCATTTGGAGCGCTGTCACGAAAAGCCATGAATCTCTTGATCTTAGTCTGGCCGCTGTTTTGGTACATATTGAGGGCAGCGAGTCTGTCAGCGCAGATGTTCATAACACCGCTACAGCTTTCAATGCAAAAGCCTGTAAAGATCTCGCCGTTCTCAGCTTCAATCGCGCAAACCACATTATGCGCATATATAAAAGGCGACACATCTTCAGGGTGATATAAAACCTTCGCCTTCTCATACATCTTTTCCCAAATATCCATTAATTAAACTCCTGTTCTTACACAAAAAAGCCCATCTTTATTGCAGTAATAATAAATCTTTTTAACCCCTGCGATTCTAAATCTCGCCTCAGGACTACGTACAGGATTTACCTGTTACAAAACTCTAATAC
>CAMVNV010000056.1 GCA_947168935.1 uncultured Butyrivibrio sp.
TTAAACACAGTATTCTTGCATTGAAAAGGGGCCTCACACTTAGTGCGACAGCCCCATTAAAGAACAAACCACCGGCTAAGCCGGTGGTTCTGATTTTTTTGTCGTAATAAAATTACGTTTCATCAGATATGATTGTTAATCGCAAATAATGCTAGTAAAATCCACTTATGCGGCAATTAGTCAAATGAACAGGAAAGGAAAAAATATGAAATATAATCTATACAAAAAGTTTATAATATGTGCTTCTTCAGCCGTAGTTCTTTTAACTGGTTGTGCTGATATTAGTCTTGATAAATCAAACATAGATAAATCAAACATAGAAGAATCAAATGCTGAAGAATCAAACATAGAAGTATCAGACGAAGATATAAGCGATAGTAGCCTGGAAGCGTCATCTGAAGAAGCGGTTGATGAGACGTCAGAAGAAGTTTTTGACGAAGAGGCGGCTTTAAAAGCAATCCTTTCTAAGTCAGAACTTCAAAGAAAAGAAAAAAACATTTCTTTTGTTGATGACTTTGATGGTGATGGACAAAAAGAAGGCTTTTTCTATATTGGTGATGAATACGACGGAGATTATAACGAGTTTTACGGAGAAATATGGTTCGCCAATGAAGATGGATATGCCCTTGTGAACAATCAGTTTTCATATGTGGCAACTGATGAGCAGTCTGTTTTTGATCTCTATATGTTTGGAGATAAAAAGTTCATTGTTTTCAATATGAGCTATACGACAGAAGCAGTGGGAAGGATGTTCTACATAGAAAAATCGTCTTATGTAGAAACTGCTATTTCTGGCGTTGGCTATATTTTTACAAGGCAGACAGCTACTACTCCAAATGAAATCTGTGTTTCAAAAGGAATGTATGACAGATTCGTTGAAATATCAAGTGATGAGTCTATGAATGGTACGGTAACTGGCCATACCTGGAAAAACTACTATTTCTTTTATGATGAAGAAAGTGGAGATTTTAAGGAGTTCGGTGGAGTTGAGATTTCAAGGGAAGAAGTTAACACCATCGTAGGCTTTGATGTATGTACTGAAATTGAAAACTATGGCGGAGAGATAAGTACTATTTATAAAAGAGGTAACGGAGTAGTAAATATCAATTATTCTATTACAGTCATGTATGAGGATGACGATGGTGAAGGATATGTTGAGTACCGTAACGTTAACTACGATATGGAAACAGGGGAATTCATTGTTGGCTTTAACGAAGATGAAGAGCCATGGTTTTGCTCTGATTTTGGCGGAACATATGACGCTGCACTTATTCCGGAAATCGCAGTTTTCGAGAAGTAAAATTGCGTGCCTGTCATCAATGTGAAGAAGTTTATTTAAGAAATTGGGGAATAAATAATGGCTAGAAATAAGAGGGTTAAACGCAGGGAGAGAAAACTGCGCGAGGAGAGAAGAAAAAAATATTATGATGAATTAATTCAAAATTCGATCGCTGAGAGTAAAAAAGTAATCTGGGAACATTCTCCAATAAATAAAATCGCAAGTAAAATATTTGTAGTTGGAATATGTTATTTTTTATTCATGCTCATTGGATCGAGTATAGTAGTTCTTTTTGGTAATGGATTTCGTAATATCTGTAAATCGCCTTCTTCAGACCCTATAGAAATAGTTTTATGAGGATATAAAAGGCAGTGGTTCCGGACACGGAAGAGGTTATGGTGGAGGCGGCTGTGCCTGTGCATGTGCCTGCGTCTGTGCAGGAGGCGGACGCGCCGGATGCAGCACCAAAGATTTCTATGGTACAATACTAAATACTGAGCAGATTCATAAAGTATATAAAAGTAAGAATAGCAAGACAAAATTGTATATTGCACGTTTGAACTAAAAGATAAAGCAAATTAAAAAAGGACGACTTAACCTATGCTGTTAGAAAAACGTTATGAATTAAAATATTGGAACGAAGTTGCGCATACAACCCTTAATCCAAACGGACCGGGAGCTGTGCGTATCCACCTTGTTCCTCCCAAATTCTTTCTTGTAAAGAACGCGCCATCCATCTGCGTTCTCAATGGCCAGTACCTCCTTCCACTTGGAGAATCTCAGGCAATTCTTCTCACAGAATTCATCCGTCATGTTAATGCCTTCGGAGAAGGCGCAATGAGTGACGATCAGTTTAAAGAGCTTCTTGAAGATACCTACAAATGTGTTCAGAAGGTCTACCCAAGAGTGCCTAAAGACATGATTGCAGAAGATCTTGATCGCCTTGTGGGAATGCTTGAGGATGTGGCACTTACAGGATATACCAAAGAGAATATCCCACTTCTCTCAATCGGAGAGTATGCGCCAAACATGACAGCGCCGCATAGAATGGACCTTATGGTAAGCGCCATGACCAAGGATGGCAGATGGAACTGTAACCAGAAGTGCGCATACTGCTACGCTGCAGGCCAGGCTGCATCATCAGAAGAAGAGCTTTCTACAAAGGACTGGATGGATGTGATTGATGCCTGCTACGATGCCCGCATCCCGCAGCTGACCTTTACAGGCGGCGAGCCAACTATGAGAGATGACCTGTGCGAGCTAATAACTCATGCTAGATGGTTCGTAACAAGGCTTAATACAAATGGTATAAATCTGACAAAAGAGCTGTGTGAGGGCCTTCGTAAGGCTGATCTTGATTCAGTTCAGATCACTTTTTATTCTCATGATAAGGAAGTTCACGAGAATCTTACAGGCGCAGGCGCTTTTGATAAAACAGTTGAAGGCATCAAAAATGCTATCGCAGCAGGCCTTTCTGTTAGCATCAATACTCCTCTTTGCTCGCTCAACGCTGATTATGAAAAGACACTTGAATTCCTTCACAGCCTTGGAGTTATATATGTTACATGCTCCGGCATGATCCCGTCCGGAAATGCTGTACGAAGCGCCCAGCAGGCAGATCAACTGACAGAAGAAGAGCTTACAGATCTTTTGAAAAAAGCGACTACCTACTGCGCAGAAAATGAGATGGAGATCCAGTTTACATCACCAGGACAGGTTTCTGAAGAAAAACTTCGCGAAATGGGCCTGAACGTTCCATCCTGCGGAGCATGCCTCAGCAATATGGCTGTAACACCAAGCGGTAAAGTTGTTCCCTGCCAGAGCTCTCTTTCTGAAAAGCCACTAGGAGATATACTTGAAGATTCCTGGGACAAGATCTGGAATAGCAAAAAGTGCAGATCTATCCGCGATGAATCTGCCAAGATGCTCCAGAAATGTCCTTTAAGTGAGGCCAAAGGTAGTGATGTTTAACATAAAAGAATGCGAAGAAATGATCGGAAAAAAGAGAAGATGAGAGAACGCAGAAAGAAAAGAAAACCTAGAAATATTTTTGAGATAATTACAAGAGCTATAGTTATATTTTATGGTTCTATATTTTTGATATTTGCTTTACTTATTATATTTGGTGATGATACAGAAGATGTATCTGAACGTGATAAGATCGAAGAAGTATCTGATGACTATGACAATTTTTCTTACGATGGTTACAGATCGGGTTCTTTGGATGCAGATTATAGCAGCAACTATTATGACTACTCTGACTATGAAGACGGAGATTATCTCGATATATCAGGCTATGATACAGACAACCTTGATGAGATCCTTTATTATGTGATCTATGTAAGACCTGATATGTCAGATGGATCTTTATACATTACTTATGATATTCGCTGGCTTGTACTTGATTCCAGTGAGGATGAGGTCACCTGGGTCAAGATAGGTATACCAAATAAATACACGGAAGATATTGAAGCGGTTTCTGACAATATAGAAAAGATCAGGTACATAAGCGATTCAGGAGATTATGTACGCATTGATTTTGATGATTCATACGAGGAAGGTCAGATCATCGATTTCTCTTTTTCCATACATGCACATCAGTTATATCATGAAACAGGATCTGTAAGACGTTACGATTTTACCCCCGGATGGTTTGATGAGATTGATGTAGAGTATATCGAAGTCAGATGGGATGTGTCTCAGGTCGAGGGTGACATAGAGCCAAATGAAGACGATGGCATAGTATCTTTTTACGGATCTCTTCCGGCCAGACATAAATTCAAAACAACAATCGACCTTCCGGATAAAGCTTTTGAAGATGATGATACCTATTCTGAGGAGCTTAAGGAAGATAAGACAGGAGATATTCTGCTTGGCATATTCGTTGTCGTATTCCTTGCACTTATCTTTGGATGGCCTTTTATTGGATATCTGATATTCTACATCAAGGCATTTTTCTGGTCGGTTGACGCTTATCAGAAAGGCAAGATGAATACGTTCGCTACTGAAAACTCTATTGGCGATTACATGCGCAAGTATCGCAAGCAGCACCATATAGAGTACTGTCAGCTTGATAATAAAGTGCACTCTTATTATCAAAGCAGTGGTCGTGGTCATCACGGCGGTGGCGGATGTGCCTGCGCCTGTGCATGCGCCTGCGCAGGAGGCGGAAGAGCCGGATGTAGTACTAAGGATTTCTATGGAACTTTGCTTACTACGGAGCAGATTCATAGAGTTCATAAGGATTGAGATGGAAGATTAAATGAAAAAAGTCTGTATCTGAATCGGGGAAGAATAATGGCCAGAAATAAAAGAGTTAAACGAAGAGAACGGAAATTACGCCAGGAGAGAAGGCAAAAGTATGAAGAGGAATTAGTCGAAAAATCGATTGCCGAGAGTAAAAAGATAATCTGGAAGCATTCTCCAATAAATAAAACGGCAAGTAATATATTTAAAGCTGGAATTATATATTTCCTGCTTGTGCTCTTTGGAACGTATTTTCTTTTCTTTGGAGACAAATTAAAAACTATCTTTAGATCGACATCTTCAGATCCTGTGCAAGTAGAAGATACATCTGATTATAACAAGAATCATCTTGATGAGATTCTTGATTATGTGATAAAAGTGAAACCTGATATGAATGACGGATCTCTTTATATCACATATGATATTCGCTGGCTTGTACTGGATTCTGATAAGGATAAGTTATCATGGGTCAAGATAGGTATACCAAATCAATACACGGAAGATATAAAGGCTCTGAGTAAAAATATAGGCAAGATAGGCTATTTGGACGATTCAGGAGATTATGTACGTATTGACTTCCGAAATTCCTACGTGGAAGGCCAGATCGTTGAGTTCTCATTTTCAATTCATGCCCACAGGTTATATAAAGAGGACGGTTCAAACAGGATCTATTCCTTTACGCCAGGATGGTTCCATCATATAGATGTTGAGAATATAAAAGTTATATGGGATGTTACTGGTATTGAAGGAGAGATTCAGCCAAAGTGCCCTTATGGCCAGATCAAGATGGCTAAAAATAGTATAACTTTTTATGGCTCATTAAATGCAGGACATAGGTTTGAGACTATCATAACCCTGCCGGATAGCGCATTTGAGACTGATGATCTGTATGAAAAAGAAATTTCGGAAGATCTGACAATATATGGCTTCTGGTTTGTGCATGCGATTGGCTTTTTAGCTTTGTGTTTTGGATGGCCTGTGATCTGGTATCTGGTATTCTATGCTAAAGCCGTTATCTGGTCTGTTGATTCTTATCAAAAAGGAAAGACATATCTGCGTCAGGACGAATCATCCATAGTAGGATACATGCGCAGATTTCGCAAGGATCATGAAATTGAATATGAAGAGATGAAAAAAGAATTTCATGACTTTTATAAGGACATAAAAAGCAGTGGTTCAGGTCACGGAAGAGGCTATCATGGTGGCGGATGCGCCTGCGCCTGTGCATGTGCCTGCGCCGGAGGAGGACGTGCCGGATGCAGTACCAAGGATTTTTATGGTACAATACTTACGACAGAGCAGATTCACAAAGTTCATGACAGATCATGATGATCTGAAATTTTCGATATTCCCAGGCTCGTTCCTGGGAATATATCTATAGAAAGAGGACGATTATGACACAAAAGCTATTACTTGTGGATGGACACAGTATTCTAAACAGGGCCTTTTACGGCATGCCTGATCTGACTAACGCTGAGGGGCTTCATACCAACGCGGTAATTGGATTTTTGAATATCTTTTTTAAACTTCTAGATGATGAAAATCCTGATTATGTAGTTGTTGCATTTGATACAAGTGCGCCTACCTTCAGACACGATATATTCAAAGAGTATAAAGGAACCCGTAAACCTATGCCAGAAGAGCTCCACCAGCAGGTGCCACTTCTTAAGGAAGTCCTTGACTCCATGGGCGTTAGACGCTACGAGCAGCCTGGCCTTGAAGCCGATGATATCCTTGGAACCCTTGCAAAAAGAGCTGAAGCTCAGGGCATGATTGTAACCCTCGTTTCAGGTGACAGAGACCTTCTGCAGATAGCAAGTGATAATATCCTTATTGCTAATCCTAAGACCAAGGGCGGACAGACAACTGTTGAGCGCTATCACACACAGGAAGTTATTGACGAGTGGGGCGTAACACCTGAGAAGTTCGTAGAACTTAAGGCACTCATGGGCGATTCCTCCGATAACATCCCCGGTGTTCCAAAGGTTGGTCCCAAGACTGCCAAAGAGCTGATGCAGACCTACGGCTCAATTGCAGGAATCTATGAGCATGTTGAAGAGATCACCAAGAATGCCATAAGAGAGTCATTAAAAGCTAATAAAGAAAGCTGCGACCTGTCCTATACACTAGCTCTTATCAAGACAGATGCTGACTTTGAACTTCCATGGGACAGTGCAAAGCGTGTTAACTATTTGAATGAAAATGCATACAAAGAGTATAAGAGACTTGGATTTAAGAGACTTCTTTCCAAGTTCTCTGAGGAAGTGGTAAATAATGCATTTGCCAGTCTTGAAGAAGGACCGGTTAGTGCTGGAAGCGAAGCTTTAGCAGCAGGTACAGAAGCTGGTAAAGGCGCAGGAATTAGTGCTGGTAGTGGTGCTGGAACTGGCGCTGATAACGGTGCAGAAACTGGTAATGGAACTGGCTTTGGAAGTGGAATGGACGGTTCATCTGCATCAGGCTCAGACTCTGAGTTAGAAAGCTTCTTAAAAAGTGTTCCTCAGAAAGTTGACGCAGTAGCTATATCATCTTTTGATGAAATCCAGAAGATAGTTGCTGAAGCTAAAAACTATGCTGCAGGCAACGACGACAGATTCATTGGCTATAGCGTAGTAGAAGATTCCAAGGATGAAGATGACTTTATAGGTCTTGGATTATCCTTTGAAACAGGCAAAGCATATTTTCTCAGACAGTCAGAGAAGTTTACTGCCAAGGAAGCAGGCAACGTTCTCGAAGACCTGTCTAAAGAATGCAGGCTTGCAACCTTTGATATTAAGAACACATACCACCTTTTTACTCCTTACGAGATTGACCAAAAGAAGGAAAAAGGTAATTTTGATATACTCATCGGCGCATACCTTCTTAATCCTCTTAAGGATGACTATACTCCTGAAGATATAGCAGGAGAGCACCTTGGACGCATGATGAAGAGCTACAAGGAACGCTTTGGTAAGAGCAGTCTCAAGGAGCTTATCGAAGTTCCAAAGCAGATGACACTTGACCTTGGTATCCCGATCCCTGAAGAAGATACTAAGAAAAAGTCTAAGAAGTCGGCAACTCCTGAGATCCTTCCAGAAGATGCCCTTAAGCAGATAGTTGAGTATGCGGGTGAAGTAGCAAATACTTCTATGCTCGCAGCATCTGTTATTGAGAAGAAGCTCGAAGCATCTGAGATGGCTGGTCTTATGAGACAGGTTGAGATGCCACTTTCCTATGTCCTTTATTCTATGGAAAAGGAAGGTATCATCTGCAGACGCGATGCCCTTAAAGAATACGGAGATAAACTTTCTGGAAGAATCGAAGAGCTTCAGGCAAACATTTATAAAGAAGCAGGAGAAGAGTTCAATATCAATTCTCCTAAGCAGCTTGGAGTTATACTTTTTGAAAAGCTTGGCTACGAAGGCGGCAAGAAGACTAAGACCGGCTATTCCACATCAGCTGACGTACTTGAAAAGCTTGCGCCGGAGCATCCTTTTGTCAGAGATATACTTGAGTACAGAGGACTTGCAAAGCTTAAGAGTACATACGCAGACGGCCTTGCAGACTATATTGAATCAGACGACAGGATTCATACAGTCTTCAACCAGACAATAACAGCAACAGGCAGAATCTCATCTTCAGAGCCTAACCTTCAGAATATACCTATGCGTACTGAGCTTGGACGTGCTATCCGAAAGGTATTCGTTCCCAAGGACGGCTACGTATTTGCAGACGCCGACTACAGCCAGGTTGAGCTCAGAATCCTTGCTGACATGTGCGCTGACGAGGGCCTTTTGGAAGATTATAGATCGGGAAAAGACATACATAGAGCAACGGCTTCCAAGGTATTCCATACACCTTTTGAAGAGGTTACAGATACTCAGAGAAGAAATGCTAAGGCAGTTAACTTCGGTATCGTATATGGAATCAGCGTATTCGGCCTTGCTAACGACCTTGATATTTCAAGAGAAGAAGCTAAGAGCTACATGGAAGAGTACTTCATAACCTATCCTGGAGTTAAGGCTTATCAGGAAGGCGCAGTAGCTTTTGCCAAGGAGCACGGATACAGCATCACAACCTTCGGAAGAAGAAGACCGATACCGGAACTTAAGGAATCCAACTTCATGAGAAGACAGTTCGGCGAGCGTGTTGCAATGAATGCGCCTATTCAGGGAACTGCTGCTGATATTATGAAGATCGCAATGATCAGAGTCTTTGAAAGACTTAGAAGAGAGAATCTTAAGTCTAAGCTCATACTTCAGATCCACGACGAACTTCTTATAGAGACAGCACCTGACGAAGTTGACGTAGTCAAGAACCTTCTCACAGAAGAAATGCAGAAGGCAGCAGATCTCAAGGTTCCGCTCATAGCCGAGTGCAGCATCGGAACCGACTGGTTCGAAGCAAAGTAAATGGCAATGCGGCGGACACATTGGCGGATGAAATGAGGTTCATGCCATCAGGACTGGGCGAATTATTATCATAAACCTCAGTTAAAATAACCCTGATGGTTCTAAGGGTCTTATCCGCTTTCGTAAACACGCTGTACTTCAGCTCCTAAGGCCCTAAGAACCATCAGGAACATTTTAAAATCGGATTATGATAATAATTTGCCCAGTCCTGATGCTTGAACGTTCATGTTTATTGGAACTGCCAATGCGTCTGCCTGCTTGGTGCTTGAGAAGTGTAAGATGATTGGATTGAGTTAGAAAGAATTAGCAAAGACACATATTGTTGCGAAGATGTAGTTGCGAAATAAGAATGAAGACTTTGAAATAGATGAAGGAGTATGGATTTCTGTTATGAAGCTTATAGGTGTTACTGGTGGAGTTGGTGCTGGAAAGAGTGCGCTTCTCACCGAGGTTTTGAATAAGTATAATTGCCGCGTTGTCTTTTCTGATAATGTCGCTAATGATGTTAAGAAGAAGGGTATGTCGGCTTATGATAAGCTGGTGGAGCTTCTTGGCGACGAGATTCTTGAAGTTTCAGACGACGGCTCCTTTGGCGAGATTGATAAAAAGAAGATGGCGCAGGCTATATTTAAAGATGATGAATTGTTACAAAAAGTAAACGCTATCCTTCACCCTGCAACTAATGATTATATTGCTGATGTTATTGCATCGGAGAGAGCTAAGGGAGAAATTGATTATCTTTTCATAGAAGCAGCTCTCCTGATCGAGAATGGTTACAAAGATATAGTTGATGAGATGTGGTACATCTATGCCAGTGAAGAAGTTAGAAGGCAGCGCCTAAAAGCTGCCCGCGGATATTCTGACGAAAAGATTGATAGTATCTTAGAGGCTCAGCTTTCAGAAGTTGAGTTCAGAAAAAACTGTGACTTCGTTGTAGACAACAGCGCCAGCCTTGAAGATGCGCTTAATCAGATAGATAAGCACTTGGCTGCTATTTCTAAATAATCTAAGGTAATAAACTTGTGAGTTCATAATGTTTAAGAATACAGAATCACGCTATATTAGTGTGCTTCTGTATTTTTTAAACTAAAATATGCGATATGAAAAATTTAAGCGAGAAGGCCCCACCTCACAATGAATCCGCTGGCGAGTATTTGAAGTAAAATGCGATTTTCTAATGTTTCCGAATATTTTTTCTTGCGCCAAAAAGTCGAACATCTTTACTTTTCGACTTTTTGGCGCACGTTCAAGAAAAAATATTGGAAACATTTAAGAAAATCTGCATTTTGCTTCTACTCGCCAGCGGATTCATTGTGAGGTGGGGCCGTCCCCTAAATTTTCCAAAATCCCCATAAATATTTTATTGATATATGCCGATATAAAAGCGTAGGGTTATAAGTTCCAATTTTTATTTGAATATGTATTTGAGCGAAGCTGAGATTTTTAGCTATTGCAGGAGGCACATATTATGCCAAGTCTGGAACAGAAAGATCAGAACGTTGTATTAGGCCTTGATATAGGTACGAGAAATGTCGTTGGAACTGTTGGCTATATGAAGGATGGCAAGTTTTTTGTTATTGCCCAGAAAAGTCGCGGGCATGAAACAAGAGCCATGCTCGACGGACAGATCCATGATATCGGCAAAGTCGGGGCGACTATAAGGACTATAAAAAATGAACTTGAATCAGAAACTGATATACATCTTACAGACGTATGTATAGCAGCTGCTGGTCGTGTTCTTCGTACAGTTGAGACTTCTTATGAAGAGATGCTGGATGATACCAGATCCATCACTGATGAAGATATTTATAATCTTGATTCCAAGGCTGTTGAACAGGCTTATCAGGAATTTATCAAAAATAACGAGTCTGATCTTAAGTTCTATCTGGTTGGCTATTCAGTACTGCATTACTATTTGAATGATTATCAGATCGGTAATCTTGAAGGCCATAATGGTGGTAAGGTCAAGGTTGAACTTATAGCAACATTCCTTCCGGACGACGTTGTAGATGGTCTTTACAAAGCCTGCGAGAGAGCAGAACTTTCTGTAGCCAACCTGACTCTGGAGCCTATTGCAGCGATCATGGTTGCTATCCCTGAGAAGTTCAGACTGCTCAATCTTGCACTTATCGACGTTGGTGCAGGTACTTCTGATATTTGTGTTACTGATGGTGGAACCATCACAGCATATGGAATGATTCCTGCAGCAGGTGATCATCTTACAGAAGCTATCGCCCGCCACTGCCTTGTAGATTTTAATACTGCTGATAAGATCAAGATCGATGCATCCAATAATGAAACAGTCACCTACACGGATATCATGGGACTTGATAAGACCATCAGTAAGGCCGAAGTTGATGGAGCTCTTAAGCCGCTTGTAGATCAGATGGCTGAACAGGTGACAAAAGAGATAAAGCGCCTTAACGGCGACAGGCCTGTAAGTGCTGTATTCGTAGTCGGAGGCGGCGGATGCGTAAAGGGCTACACAGAAGCTATAGCAAGAAACATGGAAATCTCTGATGAAAGAGTTGCACTAAGAGGCGAAGAGGTCATGAAAGACTTTGAGTTTCTTAATGCAGGAGAAACAGCCCGTGACTCCCTTATGGTAACACCTCTTGGTATCTGCATGAGTTACTACGAAGATACCAATAACTTTGTATTTGTTTCGTTTAATGGCTCGCAGACCAAGATATATGATAATGGTAAACTTCAGATCGTTGATGCTGCCATGCAGGCTGCATTTCCGAATGAAGATCTTTTCCCAAAGAGAGGTCAGGCCCTTAAGTTCACACTTAATGGTGAGGAAAAAACGGTTCCTGGTCAGCCGGGTGAATCAGCTGTTATCACACTTAACGGTAAGCCTGCGGATATTCACAGCAAGATCCGCGCTAACGATATAATCGAAGTTACACCATCGACAGCAGGAAGTCCCGGCGAGCTTGAGATTGGTTCACTTGCTGAGTTTAAGTCCACATTTAAGGTCAATGTTGATGGAAAAGAAGTTATGGCATCAAGGTTTGCTACAGTTGGCGGTGAGCCTCAGACTTCTTATTACAAGATCAAGCCTGGTGATGAGGTTAAGATCCTCGATTACGATACTGCCGAGCAGATCGCTAAGCTCCTTGATATTGAGATAACACCTGATACTCTTATCTTGATCAACAACGAAGAGGCAACGGCTGATACACCTGTTTACGAGAACTTCAAGGTTGAGTTCAAGTCCAGAGAAGATACCATCATGGACTATTACAGGGATATCCCGGATGCCGATGTAGTTGCAATGGAGCAGGAGAACGAAGAAGCCTTTGAAAATGCTGATGAAGCAGTGATCGCTGATGAGACGGATTTTGATCAGGAAGCAATGGATGAGGCGGTGGATTCAACTACTCCTGTTAAGAACATCCTGGCACATGACCTTCATGTAATAGTTAATGGCTCACCGGTTACGCTTCACAATAAGGCTGAATACATATTTGTTGACGTATTTGATTACATAGACTTTGATCTTAGTAAACCTGAAGGCAGATGCATTGTCACGATGCTCAATGGAGCTTCGCCCAACTACATGCAGCCTATATCTGAAGGCGATAACATCGAAGTATACTGGAAGAAATAAAAGTTTATATCTGCTAAAGCAGTTTTTTACTCTGGAAAAAGAAGCCGTGCAAAACGGCTTCTTTTTTGTTGAAGATTTATGATGAATTATTATGCAATATGATGTATCATTTCATGTGGTACATAAAAAAATCTAAGGATGGGGAAAGTATGAGATTTGTGAGTCTGTCATCCGGCAGTAGCGGGAACAGCACCTACATTGGTTCTGCAGGTACGCATATCCTGATAGATGCGGGATGCTCAAGGAAGAGGATCATCGATGGTCTTAATAGTCTTGACGTTGACCTTCCTGATATAAACGGAATTTTTATCACACACGAACATTCAGATCACATTGCAGCGCTTCGTCTTATTTTGAAAAAATATGATATTCCGGTATACGCAACAGCCGGAACCATCCAGGGAATCAGAGCATCTGATAAGAACCACGAGATGGATGATAAAGAGTTCCACGTAATTAGAAGCGACGAGCCCGTTCTTTTGGGCGATATTAAAGTTAATCCCATGCGAATTTCACATGATGCACTTGAGCCTGTTGGATTCAGGATCGAATGCGAAGGCCGAAAGGCTGCTGTAGCAACAGACCTTGGCTGTTATGATGACTATATAGTAGGATGTCTTCAGGATATGGATGCACTTCTTCTTGAAGCCAATCACGACGTAAGGATGCTCCAGACAGGTCCTTATCCATATCAGCTCAAGATGAGAATTGCTGGTAAGGAAGGCCATCTGTCCAACGATATGTCAGGTGAACTTTTATGTAAGCTTTTAAATGACCACATGAAGGGAATAGTCCTGGGTCATCTTTCTGATAAGAACAACCTTCCCGAGCTTGCATACGAGACAGTAAGACTTGCAATAGACATGGGTGACAATCCATATCATAGCAGCGATATACCGCTTTATGTAGCTAAGAGAAGCGAAGTGTCACAGGTGATCGAGATCTGATATTTTTATCTGAGAAATAGGAATCTGAAAATGTGAATAATGGATGATTATCGATTTTCTTATACGTAAGTTTGGAAGTTGATCTAAGGTCATTCGTATTATAAAGGAGAAACAGTCATGAAGAGAGCAATTATAACTGTAGTTGGCAAAGATACCGTGGGCATTATCGCCAGAGTCTGCACTTATCTGGCTTCTGAGAAGGTTAACATTCTCGATATCTCACAGACAATCGTTTCAGGTTATTTCAATATGATGATGATCGTTGACGTAACTGGCCGTGATGCTGATTTTGGAAGACTTGAAGAAGAGCTTGCCAAGGTTGGAGAAGAGATGGGCGTAGTTATCAAAATGCAGCGCGAAGATATTTTCGATTCAATGCATAGGATTTGAGAGGATAATTATGATTAATATTACAGAAGTATCTGAAACTAATGACATGATTGAAAAAGAGAATCTTGATGTCCGCACGATTACCATGGGCATTAGTCTTCTCGATTGCATAGATTCTGATCTGGACAAGCTTTGTGAGAAGATCCACGACAAGATCTACAACTCAGCTAAAGACCTTGTTGCAACAGGAGAGCAGATCTCCAAGGAATATGGTATTCCGATCGTTAACAAGAGAATCTCTGTAACTCCTATCGCTATCGTAGGTGGTGCTGCCTGCAAGGCTCAAGAGGACTTTGTGAAGATCGCAAAGACTCTGGACAAGGTTGCTCACGAAGTAGGAGTTAACTTCATCGGCGGTTATTCCGCACTTGTCAGCAAGGGTATGACCAAGGCTGACGAACTTCTTATCAGATCAATCCCACAGGCTCTTTCACAGACAGAGCTTATCTGCAGTTCAGTTAATGTTGGCTCAACCAAGACTGGTATCAACATGGATGCAGTTCGTCTTATGGGCGATATGATCCTTGAAACAGCCAAGGCGTCTGAGCATATAGAAGTTAACGGATGCGCTAAACTCGTAGTATTCTGCAACGCTCCTGATGATAACCCATTCATGGCCGGTGCTTTCCACGGCGTAACAGAAGCAGACAGGATCATCAATGTCGGCGTATCTGGCCCTGGCGTTGTTAAGACAGCTCTTTCCAAGGTTCGCGGAGAGAACTTCGAGGTTCTGTGCGAGACCATCAAAAAGACTGCATTCAAGGTTACAAGAGTAGGTCAGCTTGTGGCAAAAGAAGCTTCAGAAAGACTTGGAGTTCCTTTTGGAATCGTAGATCTGTCCCTTGCACCAACACCTGCTATCGGTGATTCAGTTGCTGATATTCTTTGCGAGATCGGACTTGAGCATGCAGGTGCTCCAGGAACAACAGCAGCCCTTGCACTTCTTAATGATCAGGTCAAAAAAGGCGGCGTAATGGCTTCTTCTTATGTAGGCGGTCTTTCAGGTGCCTTCATCCCTGTAAGTGAAGATCAGGGTATGATCGATGCTGTAGAAGCAGGTGCTCTTACACTTGAAAAGCTTGAGGCTATGACCTGTGTATGCTCTGTAGGTCTTGATATGATTGCAATACCCGGAGATACAAAAGCTACAACAATAGCTGGTATCATTGCTGACGAGATGGCTATCGGTATGATCAACCAGAAGACAACAGCAGTAAGACTTATCCCCTGCATTGGCAAAAAAGTTGGCGACAGCGTTGAATTTGGCGGTCTTCTCGGACATGCACCGATCATGCCTGTTAACTCTTTTGACTGCAGCGCATTTGTAAACAGAGGCGGAAGAATCCCTGCTCCTGTACACTCTTTCAAGAACTAAAACAAGAATTTTTGAGGTAGATTGTCATATTGACTAAAAACTCTCACAAATAATTGTGCATTAATCAAAATACAAAATAATGTGATAAAAACCATGATAACGTGGTCCTGAAATTTAGGACCACGTTTTTTAAAATAAAAATCTACCTAACAGAATGCTCTAAAATTCGGGTATATTTCTACAGAATTTACGTTGCATGGAGCTAATTTTTACTATATATTGTAAAAGATGCGTTTTAGAGCGCAGATGGGGATCTGCATAGCATCACCAAAAGGAATTTTATTTTTTTGCTTCAGGGAGGAACCTTTCCATGAATCTTACAGAATCATTTAAAGTTATTCGCAAAAACGATGCGGATAAGGTAGCTGATTTTTTTACCAAACATAATAATGTAGCTAATTTTATTCTCCAGGAGATGAACTGCGCTGAGACTAAAGAGAGCGTAGCACAGATGACAGGAGGAATTTTCGATCTCGTATCGCTCATGCAGAGCGTTAGAAATATGGAATCAGGAACATACATTCGCATGGTATCTAAGTTCATCCGTGTATATGGTAAGTACAACTTCCCTGCACTTTATAATTTTGGAATGATCATTGATAATAACCTCAAGATCGCTTATGTTCGTGATAACTGGGATAAGGTTGCAGACAAGAACCCTCGCGCAGCTGCTGCTCTTGAGCGTGCATATGAAGAACTTAAGAGAAGAGCAAGAGACTACTCTATAAGAGGCTTCTATTGCGAACTTCAGTGCGATTTCGTAACAAGCTGGACTAACGGCAAGCCAACATACAGACATGAGAGAATCTGCGATTTCTATTCACATAAATATGATGAAGAGAAGATGATCGATTCTAATCCAGAGCTTATCAAATGGGCTCTCCTTAAGCTGTATGAGGGATATTTCATAACATTCTCACTTCTTGCATATGATTATCAGACCAAGAACAGTGAGGTACTCACACTCGGATACCGCTACGGCATCCTGTATGAAATGGTCAACAACTTCGGCGGACGCGCAATCACATGCCTTCTGCCAGATCTCGGAGCAGATGTTCACCAGATTGCAGGAGACAGATACCTTGCTCTTTGCTGCCCTAAGGAAGCAAGACAGGGAACAGTAAAGTGCACGGACGCATTCCACCCGGTATTTGAGGGATGATCAATATTTTCTTTTGTTAAAAGATATAAAGCCACGGCACTAAGAACAGGTGATATTTACTGCGTTCTAAGTGCGGTGGTTTTTTATTGATCAAAAAAGATTCTATCTTTCAAGAAAATGGATCTATCTTAAAAAATGCGTTTTATCTTATGAAAAGTGCATTCCGTCGGATGTTGAATACCAGAAAGTTAAATCCGGGTATCATAACTACAGTGCACGACGCACAATCCGGATGTTTTTCCAAATTATCCAAAAAAATATTATATTTTCAAGGAGAATAGTAATTATGAAGAAGTTTATTAAAATAGCAGCAATTATGGCAATGTCTCTTTCACTTTGCGCATGCAAGGTGTCTACACAAACAGTTAAATCTAAGACTGGTACTGTAAGTGTTAAGGTTAAAAATGAAGCAGTTACGCTTAATCACGTAGAGTATGAATTCCCTGAGGATTATAAACTTGAAGAAGGACTGATGAATAAACCTTGTGGTATTTCATTTGTTAATGTTTATAACGAAGACAAAGATCTGATTGGTGCAGCTGCTGATGGTATTTACGAAGAGGATATTGATGAAGATAATTTCACTGATGCAGCAAATGAAATTGTTAAGGAATTTCACGATATAGATGAGGATTTGACATTGTATAGTGATGATCCTGTTACTTATGGTGATAAGCTTGGAATCCTTATTCTTGAACTTGACGAAGGCTACGCTGTATTCGTTGCAGAAATTGATACACCTAACTTTGTGTATTTAACACAGTCTGAAGATGATGAAGATGATGAAATGACAGAATTCCTTAAATCTGCAGTTGAGCAGCTTGGTAGCGATGAAGATTATGAAATCTTCTTTGGGGAATAAGGCGCATAGAAGTACATCCCTGTACTTCTGAACATGCGCTGATTACATCCTGTAATTGCATATAAGTACATCCTTAATTGGTTTTGTAGTTGGAGGTGGTAGATCTCATAGGTCTACTGCCTTCTTTTTTTGAGGATGGATTTTGGAAGGCAGAATTTATCCTGATTTGAACAGTAAAGTCACTATGACAATATAAATAGTCAAAATGACTATATAATAAACAAATAACAGGACTCTTTTTTGTACAATATTCACTCTTGCATCATATAGTCAAATGGACTATATTAAATATAGTCAAAGCGACCATATGAAACATCGAAGGAGGGCGGGGATGTACAGACCGGAATCGAAAGAGGAAGAACAGTTCCTCAAAAACTATAACCCGGATAAATACCAGAAGCCGTCGGTCACAGCAGACATAGTGGTCTTCACAATGTCAGAAGACAAGAAGCTCTGTATACTTCTTATAAAAAGAGGCGGATATCCATTCAAAGATCACTGGGCACTGCCGGGAGGCTTTGTAGGGATGGATGAATCCATAGACCAGGCGGCAGCAAGAAAGCTTCAGGAAGAGACAGGAACCAAGGACCTTCCAATAGTTCAGTTCGGATCCTTTGGAGAGATAGACAGAGATCCAAGGATGAGAGTCATCTCAATATCCTACATGGCTTTTGTTCCTAACAGCAAGCTCAAGGTAATAGCCGGAGATGATGAATCTGATGCAGCAGTATTTGAGGTTCACCGTAATGGTGATAAAATAGCTCTTGTTAATGGTAATATTTCCATATCGGAAGATGATCTTGCTTTTGATCACGCAGTTATCATTAAGACAGCACTTCAAAGACTTGCGGGCAGGATTGAATATACGCAGGATGCTTTTTCACTACTTCAAAACGAAAAGTCTTTTACCATACACGAACTAAAAAGTATTCATGAGGCGGTACTGTTCAAGTCCCTGGATACAGCGAACTTCAGGCGAGAGTTCATTAAGAAGTACGTGGACGGCGGAGTGGTAGAAGCAACCGGCAAGACCAGCAACAAGTATTCAGCAAGAGCAGCACAGCTCTATTGCAAGAAGAAATAAATAGTAACAACAAAATATCTGCAAAGACAGTACATGCAGAAATAATAAAAAGAAAATTATCCCTTATACTAAGGAGGAAAAGGATATGACAAAGATGGGCGGAAAGAAAATTATTGTAATCGTAGACATGCAGAATGACTTCATCGACGGAGCTCTTGGAAGCAAGGAAGCACCTCAGATCGTTGATGGATGTGTTAAGAAGGTAGCCAAGGCGTATGAAAATGGCGACGAAGTTATTTTCACAAGAGATACTCACTATGATGACACATACATGAATTCAGAAGAGGGCAAGAATCTTCCGGTTGAGCACTGCATAGAGGATTCTTACGGATGGAACATTGCATCTGCATTTGGCAATTATACATCTAATGCAATAAGACTTAACAAAGAAACTTTTGGAAGCGTTCAGCTGGGTCAGAGAATTGCTGAGATGTGTGGTAGAGATAAGTCAATCGAAAGCGTTGAGCTTTGCGGACTTTGCACAGACATCTGCGTTATCAGTAACGCACTTCTGATCAAGGCTTTCAATCCAAACCTTCCAATATATGTAGATGCAGCTTGCAGCGCAGGCGTTACACCTGAAAGCCACGATACAGCGATCAAGGCAATGGAAGCTTGCCAGATCCACATCCTTAACAAGGGCATGGAGCCTTGGAGATGAGATAAGCTCTAAAAGACTGAAAAATGTAAATCGTTCAGTCTACTAAAAGAACTTATAATATAAGAAAAATATAGAAACAATAAAATACAAAAAATAATAAAACAAAATAAAAAACATAGCAAAAATAAAGGGTTACAAAAAGGAGAAAACGGTATGTTAGATCAGATTATCACAAGTTTATTGGAAACAGATCTTTATAAATTCAGCATGGGACAGGCAATCTATCACCAGTTCCCAAGCTACACAACAACTTGGAGCTTCAAGTGCAGAAACAAGGACGTTCATTTTACAGATGAGATGGTAGAGGAGATCAAGAGACAGCTCAAACTCTACTGCGACCTTAGATTCAACGAGGGCGAGCTTGAGTACCTTAGAAATATCAAGTGGATCCAGGATTCATATGTAGATTTCTTAAGGCTCTGGCAGCCAAGATTTGAAGATTTCACTATCACAACTGATGCAGAGTGTGGTCTTGATATCGAGACCAAGGGAACATGGCTCAACACATCAATGTATGAGATCCCTACACTTGCAATCGTTAACGAAGTATTCTTCCGAATGCAGTACGACTACAACGACCTTCTTGATTCTTTCAAGGAAAGACTTGATAAGAAGTTCGAAGACGTTCGCAATAATCGTTTCAACCTTGGCACATTCTCTGAATTCGGTCTTAGAAGAAGACTTTCAAGGCAGGCTCAGGAGCTCGCAGTTGAGAAGTTCTCACACCTTCACGATGGCAAGGATGAGAACTGCAAGAGTAACTTCATAGGTACATCAAATGTATACCTTGCTAAGATGTTTGGCATCACTCCTGTTGGAACAATGGCTCATGAGTGGATCATGTGCACAGGCCAGGGCAATCACAAGCACAATCCTGCATATTCCAACTGGTACGCTCTTGAAGCTTGGGTTCGTGAGTACGGCGTCCTCAACGGTATCGCTCTTACAGATACAATCACAACAGACTGCTTCCTTAGAGACTTCCAGCTTACATACGCTACACTTTTCAGCGGAGTTAGACACGACTCTGCAGATCCTATCGAATGGGGCGAGAAGATGATCGCGCACTACAAGGAACTTGGAATTGATCCAATGACCAAGACACTTCTTTTCTCAGATAGTCTTGATTTTGAAAAGGCAGCTAACATCGCAGCTCACTTTGCTGGAAAAGCTAAGGTTGCATTCGGAATCGGTACATACATTGCTAACGACACTAAGGTTCCAGCACTCAACATCGTTATGAAGACAACCTTCTGCAACGGTCAGGACGTAGCTAAGCTCTCTGACGTAGATGGCAAGGGAATGTGTAAGAATCCTGAATATGTAGACTACTTAAAGCGTAGCATCTCTTGGAGAATGGATCACGAATAATTTTAATCGTGGCAATTCCTTTAGAATGGACCGCGAATAATTAAAGACGTGGCAATTTCTTTAGAATGGACCGCGAATAATTAAAGACGTGGCAATTCCTTTAGAATGAATTACGAATAATCACAAACTGCCGATAATCATGTTGAAAACGACCGGCATGGAGGAACAAGATGAGAAGTATAGAAAAAATCGAGCCCAATGTGGCAATAGATAGCTTAGTTAACTGGATCAGAGAATACTTTGAACCCTTCAAAGGCAAGAAGGCTGTAATAGGTATCTCTGGGGGAAAAGACTCTACTGTTTGCGCAATGCTTCTTGTAAAAGCCCTTGGAAAAGACAGAGTAGTAGCAGTTAAGATGCCAAAAGGCCAGCAGCCTGATATCGATGATTCAGAGACAGTCTGCAAGTGCCTTGGAGTTGAGAACCACACAGTTAACATTAAGGCAGCAGTTGACGGAGTTATTGCCGGGCTCAAAGAAGCCGGCATCGAGCCAACCAAGGATACACTTACAAATATCGATCCAAGAGTCCGCATGACAACTCTTTATGCAGTAGCACAGAGCCTTCCTGAAGGCGGCATGGTAACTAA
>CAMVNV010000057.1 GCA_947168935.1 uncultured Butyrivibrio sp.
CAAGAGGAAGAAGGACCTTGAAGATAACAGTAAGGTCTCCTGCGCCGTCAAGTCTTGCGGATTCCTCAAGTGATGGAGGAACGGAAGCAAAGGCTGTTCTCATAATGATGAGGTTATAGGTTGAAACGCAGGCCGGCAGGATAACTGCCCATCTTGTGTTGAGAAGGTGAAGCTTTTGCATGATGATATATGAAGGGATAATACCACCTCCAAAGATCATTGTGAAGGAGATGAGCATCATGATCACATCTGCAAAGAGCATGTCTCTTCTTGAAAGAACATATGCACCGATTATTGTTGTAAGAAGGCCTATTACTGTTGCAGCAACTACATAAAATACTGTGTTACCAAAGCCTCTCATAAGATCCTGGTTGTTAAATACAAGCTTATAACCTGTGAAGTTAACTCCATGTGGCCACAGAACCAGACCACTTTTTGTATTAAGCCAGTATGGATCACTTATTGATGAAAAGAATACGTGAACAACCGGAAGAATAAATACGATCGCAAGTAGTGTAAGCAGTGTATAGTTAAAAGCAACAAATACCTTTCTTGGTATACTGCTCTTTATTCTGTTTTCTTTAGGTGTGATTATTTTTTCCTTGGATGAAACTATGTTTTCCTCAGGTGTAGCTATATTGGCATTCATTTATATATCTCCTTTCTTCTAATTAGAACAAAGATGTTTCTGTATATTTACGGCTAAGCTTATTAGTTGTGATAATAAGCACAAGGTTAATAAGTGAATTGAAAAGACCTACTGCTGTTGAATAGCTGTAATCGCCATCCATAAGACCCTTTCTGTATACATAAGATGCAATGATATCAGCTGTATCATAGATCTGCTGGTTGTACATCAGGATTGTCTTTTCATAACTGGATGCCATGAGCATACCAACTCTAAGGATGAGCATGATGATGATAGTCTGGCTGATACCAGGAAGTGTTACGTGGATCAGCTGCTTCCAGTGACCTGCGCCGTCGATCTCTGCTGCTTCATATAGCTGCTTATCAACACCTGACAGTGCTGCGATATAGAGGATCGTTCCAAATCCAAGTCCCTGCCAGAGATCAGATATGATATAGATAGGTCTCCAGTAAGAAGCTACGCCCAAAAGGTTCTGAGTCTTACCTGTAAGAGCTGTCATGATTGTTCCAAGAACACCAGTTGTCTTACAGAAGTCAACAACGATACCACATACAACTACCATAGAGATGAAATATGGAAGATAGCTTATTGTCTGAATAGTCTTCTTAAAGTGCTTGTTGGCAATGTCATTAATAAGAAGAGCCAGAATAATAGTAAGTGGAAAGCTTATAAGAAGACTCCATCCATTAAGAAGGATAGTGTTCTTCATAAGTCTCCAGAAATAGAAAGAACCAAAGAAATCAGTAAAGTTTTTAAAGCCGACAAATTTCTTAACTAAACTTCCGAATATGCCAAGCTTTGGCTTATAATCTGAAAACGCCATCACTATGCCCCCCATTGGCAGATAGGCAAATATCAGATAGAACAATATGAGCGGGAGAAGAAGTATGTATCTCTTCCAGTTTCGCTTCATATCTTTTGCGATAGCTTCTTTCGTGTATTTTTTCTCTTTAGACACATTAGACACCTTAGACATTTGTAACCCTCCTACGTTCCTTTTTACTGCCTTTCGTCGTAAGACCACCATATAGAAAAATAGCCCCTTTAGAAAGAACCAGCTTTTGATTTATCGCTCGAAATTTGTTCTTTCCAAGGGGGCTATTTTTGATATTAGCACTCAGTTTTCGATATTAACTTTGGGTTGTCTTCCAAATGCCAGGTATACAGCCACTTTGAATGTTCAACCTTTCTTGCTATCGCGGTAGGAACCTGGGGTTATGCCCTCATACTTCTTAAATGCTCTAGTCAGCGCCTTAGCATCAAGGTATCCTGATCCAACAGCTGCGTCGTTAACAGATGATCCGCTTTCAAGAAGTTCTTTAGCCTTCTCAACACGGAGCTTTTGGATATATTCCAAAAGACCTATACCGATAACGCTCTTAAAGGTTCTTGAAAGGTGTGATACTGTAAAGCCGTATTCATCAGCAATTCCTGAAACAGAAAGGCCCTGATCCGTGTAATGCTCTTTGATATAAACCTGTACATCATCCATCCAGGCCGGAATACCTTCTTTTTCCTGCTTCTCCATGTATTCGATGATAGAGGAAAAGATCTCCTTGCTGACTTCCCTAAGCTCTTCCATGCTGCTGATGTTCATGAGTCTTTCTTCATAGTTCAAAGACTCAAGGAACTCAGAATCAGCCTTGCCCATCCTGTAAGTAATAGACATGGTAAGAGAAGCTGCAAGTCCGTACATACGGTAGTTATTCTGACGCAGATACCTTCTGCCATGAGGGAAGGTCCTGCTTATATAGGTATCCATCATCTGGTAGGCTTCCTTGAAATTACCAGCTTCAATACAGTTCATCATGATGCGGACTGTATCAGCATAGTCATCAAAATCTACCATCTCACCCGATGTCTGTTCCGATTCCTTGATCCACACAGATGGCGCTTCACCGGTCTCTTTCCAGAAGATCCTGTATTCAAGCTCGCTCTTAAGGTCCATATAGATGCTTCTGACATCAGCAAAGCTTGTGTAGACTTCACCAACCAGAATGTATATGGGCTGCCTTAAGGTCTTTGAATAAAAATCCCTCATCTCATCAAGAGTTGCAACGAATGACGGCTTACCATACGGGTTAGTCACCGCATCGTCAGGAAGCGGCGCAAAGATAAGGTAGTCTTCACCGTATTTGTAGACCTTGCTTACACTGGTACTTGCAAGTTCGTCGATTATATTTTTCAAGGTAAAAGACATTATGTCTTTATCTGCGCTGTCTATGGCGATGGCATCTTTTTCTTTTAACAAAGCGCCCTGCTTTTCATTCTGCGGCCTTACAAGAACCAGGGTCCAGTTTTTGCCCTCTTCTACGCAGGTGAAATCGCTGAAAGTCTTGATAACAGAGCCGCTGGAGCTTGTCTCTCCGTCAAGTACTCTTCTTAAGCGGTTTTCATGCATGTAGGGTTCAAGCTTGGTCACGTCTTTTTGCATCAGGGAGTTTTCTGACATGATCTTGGAAACCTTGTCATTGACGTCTCTGAAGGTCTCCATAAAACCGGCATCCTCTTTTTCCTGAATGACATCAAGGAGTTCCTGAAGCGGCTTCCATAAGCGGGTAGTCGACTTAAATGAAAGCAGAAGCATTAAAGCTATAGCTCCAATAAGCTCGATTACAAAGATAAGCCAGAAAATCCTTATGGACTTAAAAAGGCTTGCCTTGGGTGCTCCCACGTAGGCATACCAGGGAAGCGTAGTAAGTGCCGCCCCTGCGTAGTAATAGCCTTCGTTTTCAAGAGAATCTGTCTCTATTCTAAGAAGCTCATCATGTAGAGTATCGCTGACGTTTCTGGATATATAGACCTGACTTGTGCCATCAGTTAATACAGTAACTGTCTCACTAGGCTCTGCCACATCTATCTCGCTCATAAGGCACTCAAATATGATCACTGCCTTCTTCTTGTAATGATCATCGTAGACGTTTTGCATGACCCAGATCCTGCCATCTGCAAAAATTGACCCACCGCGAATCCCAGTAAAATCAACGATCTTCTTAAACTCGTCAAAAGACAGCCCCAAAGTTTTGATATAATCGGCTGATACGCTGGAATTCCAGTATCTACTTGATTTTGCATAGATAGACTCTGTATCAAAGTAGTAGATATAAGCATCTTTAATTGTTATTCTGCGGATATTTTCATTGATTACGTCTTTCAGGTCTGACAGATCTGCAATATCAGCACCCATCTCTTTTTCAGACTTATCAAGCGTTTTAATGAGGGCTCTGTCCTTGGATAGATTCTCAATGCTTGAAAGAAGCTGCGTAAACTCTTTATCAAGGTTAGCAGCCGTAATCTCAGCCCTTTGCTTAGCGATAGATGCGATGTTATCTTCGATCACCCTGTAATTGTACAAATACCCCGCCATTGTACCAAGAAGGATGATCAGGCAGATAATGATGTAAGAACTCATTATAGACTTAAAGATCTTCCCGCCAAATAATTTAGTATTTAACCCCATATTTCCTTCTCCAAAATAAATACTAAAATTTATTAAGTTGTATTAAAATAATTTTTGCACGTGCAAGTAATTCTATCACAAAGCGGAATATATAGTAATAGCAACTTTTGCAAAACTGTAAGCAAATGGCTCTAATATCAATAATTAGAACACTAAAACAATTTTTGGGTGTGCCTTTTATCAAAAAAGTCGGCCCTTATAAAAAACTAGCCCTAGCTTAGTGTCATTCCAAAAAATATACTAAACTCACGAACCGGTTATCGGAAAAACACAAAAGCTATTTTTTTAGGAGGGTAAAAAATGAAAAAAAGGGGTATAGCATTACTACTATCTCTCATCATGACATCATCCATGATCGGATGTGGATCTGAAGCTGAAACAAAAACACCTGCAACTGGTGGGGTAACAGCACCTACAGAAGTATCTGAATTAACTCTTCCACTTTGTGATGAAAAAGAGACTATTACCGTATGGATGCCAAACGATGTAACAGCAATGGCTAAAAACGGTGGTGACTACAACAACAATCCTTATTACCAGGAGCTTGAAGCTCGTACCAATGTACATGTTGACTGGCAGGTACCGGCTGCTCAGACAGAATCAGAGCAGTTCAATCTTCTTTTCACATCAGGTAATCTTCCTGACGTAATGTACTACAGCCAGAGCGGTAACATCGTATATAAAGATGGTCTGGATGCTGCTGTAGATGACGGATATTTCCTTGATCTTACAGATCTTCTTCCTGTATATGCACCTCACTATCTTGCAGCACTTGAAAATGCCAGCGAGAACGTACAAAAGGCTGCTGTAACAGATGAAGGAAGATATGTTCAGATCTACTCTATCCTTCAGACATCTCAGCCATCATTCTTCGGTTATGTAGTTCGTCAGGATTGGCTTGATGAGTGTGGTCTTGAAACACCTGAGACATACGAAGACTGGGAAAACATGCTTAGAACTTTCAAAGAAAAGTACAACGCTTCTGCTCCACTTAGCACAGTTCCTACATGGCTCTGGAACCTTGGCTACGGAATGGGCGTTTACAACATAACAGACTTCTATCAGGAAGATGGCAAGGTTAAGCAGGCACTTCTCGATGAGCCTGAAAAGGTTCGCGAGTTCCTTACACTCATGAACAAGTGGTACGAAGAAGGACTTATTGATCCTGACTTCGCATCAGAGACTAACTTCTGGGGCAACTCAGTTCTTGTATCCAACAATAACACAGGCGTTACCTGCACAATGTACACAATCCCATCAGCTGCATTCCTTCCTTCAATGCAGGATGAGAACGCTTCATTCTCAGCTATCAAGAACCCTGTTGTAAACAAGGGCGACACATTAAAGGCTGGTTATGTAGTACCTGATACAAACGCATCATTCGTAATCTCAGCTGATTGCAAGAATCCTGAGCTTGTACTTAAGTGGATCGACTACCTCTACACAGAAGAGGGTGCTCTTTTTGCTAACTATGGTAAAGAGGGTGAGACTTTCAACATGAACGCTGAAGGTAAGCCTGAATTTACAGATGTTATCTCTAACAACCAGGACGGTCTTTCATATGACGAGGCAATGCGTCTTTATACAAATGTTCCTGCATGGCCTGGCGTATACTACGACTGGGAAAGAGAGCTTCAGTTCGTATCTGAAGACGATTTCCAGATGTGCTATGTATGGGATGACTTCGATCACGAAGCAACTTACTATCCATCCTATGCTTCACTCAACCTTGAAGAGACAGCTGAGTACTCAGATATCTTCTCAGATCTTAGCACTTACATCGAAGAGAATCTTCTCTCCTTCGTAACAGGATCTAAGAGTCTTGACGAGTTTGATGATTTCATTGCAACAGTTAAGAGTATGAATCTCGAAAGAGTTGTTGAACTTAAACAGTCTGCACTGGATAGATTTAATAACTGATATACCTATATGGAAAAAGGCTTTCCCGACGGAAAGCCTTTTTCTTTTGTATTTGCTCTTCCATCCACACAAAACAACTTTAAACAAACAAATTATAAAGCCATATCTTTATAGCCAACTTCCGAAACTTCTCCATCTTCGATCAAGACCGCAACACCATTATCATCCAGGTCTTCTCCGCCCCAATCTCTACTAAACAAAAGGTATACAGGGTTTTGGCCATTATCTTCCATGTCATATTCCGTATGAATAATGATCATCTCAAGATGAAGCTTTTCAAGCATTTCCTCTTCGCTATCAATATCAGGCCACCAGCTTTTGAATTCCTCTTCATCATCCGGTCCGTATGCGCCTTTTTCACTGTCATTGTAATATTCCAGTATTGCTGCAGCTATCTTGTGCTGCATTTTATCCCAATCTCTGATCAGTGCTTCATATGCATCACGTTGGAATTGTGAAATGCTTTCATCATCATCATCATCATCTACTCTGATCTCAATTTCTACAGTCTGCTCTTCCCCGCCAAAAGTCATGTCTTTGTGGGCTGTGTATGCGTAACCTTCCTCATATTCAACTTCGCCAAATGTCTTGTCTGTCATAGTATTTAATCCTTCTGAATATAACTCTCCCAATCAAGGACAATTGTCCTGTCCTCAGTTATAAGGCATGGAATACCAATCCCTCCTGTACCCTTGATATCATCAAAGATACTCTCAGTGTCGCGGATTTTCATGAAAACATGAAATTCATGTAAAGACTCCTTTATATCCCTGAAATCATACTCTATTCCTTTAGCATCCAAACTGGCTTTACAATTAGCGCAGTCCGGACAGTCACTTCTTCCATATATCTTAAGCATAAAACCCTCCTTATATATTCTTTGGACGTACTAATCTAACGATCCTGTCTATCACAAATCCCAGATTGATAACTGAGATCAAAGCAAATAACACTATGCCTACTTTACTACCATTCTGAACCTTTTTGACTGAAGTATACCAATGCCTGTTACCGCCATTGTATTCAGCAGAAGACGTATTAGCATAAATAAATGCCTCATCGCCAATATCGTATTCGTTTCCGATGATCACATGGATCTCGCCGTTTTCATCCTGACCTTTCAAATAGTCTGTATCAACAGAGGAGCTACTACTTCTCACCGAATACTTATCTATAATAGTCACTTTCATTTCGACTAAATTGAAATCCTTATAAACCTCAGTGTAACAATTATATACAATAGATATATTAAACAGTAGCATCAAAGACAATACAATTAGTATAATCGTGTGTCTGATCTTCATATTGCATCCCCTTCAATCACTTCTTCAAAAGTTCTTTTTTCTCAAAATATCCTTGAATAAAGTCGCGCATACTCTGCCACTGCTTAAGCCAGTTTTCGTTTACATCAATATCGCGTTCCAAAAGCAGCTTCCTGTTTGCAGTACCATCAGGGTATAGTGATCTGTCTAACCAAGCCTTATAGTCAAATCCGTACTCCAATAGCAGATCAAGTACTTTTTCAAGCTTAATCCATGCCTCATCCTGTACTTCCGAATATACAGTCGGCCTTGAAACTATTTGATTCGCTTCATGAATAACACAGGTCATTGCATCAGCGCCATACGAAGCTATGGCATTCACATCAGATCCTCGTTCCAGCATTTTGCGTGTAAGAACAAGTGACTCATCTGAAACATCAAACTCCTTGTAACAAAGCGAAGCAATTACACCTATTATGGCATCAAACAATACCGGCATCCTTGGCCCTGGATCATCATCTTCTGCCTCCATAAAGTTCAGATCTGCGCCATGCTCGATCAGATAATCCGCGATCTCGGTATGCCCTGTTTTCAAAGCAACCTGAAGCGCCGACTGGCCGTGGTCCTTTTTGGGCTTAAGACCTGAAACGCTGTTAACCGCCTCAGGGTGCTTACCAAGTATCCTCTTAACCTCGTCTAAATTCCCCTGTCTTATCTTAGTAAAAATAACCTGCATCTTGTCCTCTCCCCGTTATACTTGCAATTATTTAGAAAAAAAGTCCCCCACGGCAAACGCCGCAAGGGAACTTAATCATCACAAAACTATACTCCCCGTTTAATAATTCAGGCTTCAATCTACTCTGTTATTCCAAGCTCCTCGCACACCGACTCATACCTTGTCTGTTCCTTCTCCTTAACAGGCTTCGAAGGATCCTTAAAGCAATGATCGATAACATCCGCATCTTTAAGAAGCTCGTCCATCGGGCTGTCCACCACTGACTTATCGTCATGATAATAGACCGCCGAACAGATAATATCTGTCTCTTTGGGCGTTGTAAGCTTCAGCTCATCCAGAATCTCCCTCGCAAGATCCGCGCCAAGCTGAGCATGCTGATCGTAGGAACCGGTCTTGTATGCATGCAGATCGTGAAGCATTCCCGCCATAGCAGCAAGCTCAGGATCAAGTCCCCTCTCTTTAGCCAGCACTGTCGCAGCAAGAGATACACCATACAAATGCGCAATTGCACTTGTACGCTTTTCAACATCTTCTATCTTGTTAAGCTCATTATCTACGTAGGTTCTCAGTTCTTTTAATCTGCTCATATGAATCCTCTTCCAAGGTATCGCGCCCTCTTTTCTCTATTATATTATTTTTGGAAAAAAAATACACATGATTACGATTTCTTATCAAGCCAAATTCCGATCAATGTTCCCATGATCACTCCGGATAAAGTACCTACCCAGAGATTGGACATGACAATACCAATGATAAAGCCTGCGATCAGACCTATGATCATGTAAAGCCCCGCCCAGGCGGTCTTCTGCTTCCTGATAGAATAAAAATCCGACCCGTTCTCGTTCTTTCGTCTTACATATCCGGCCTTTTCAAGACTATGTACAAGATCGTCATTCTCATGCCTGCAAGATGTTCTGACTACCTTAAGTTCAGGGAATCTGAACACAAATTCTGCTATAGCAGAATATATTTCAGCCCCAAGTCCCGGCTTCTGATATTCAGGTTCAATATCCATAAAAAGATTCAATTCCCCGTCAAGTCCAGCATCTTCAAAATGAAAGCTTCCTACCTTCTTATCAGCATCATCCTTAAGAGTGACTGACCACTCATCTTCCCAGAGTTTATCAACATTCTGGGGCTGTATCATAAAATGCCTGGTCACAACCGGCAATAACTTATCTGCCATAAATAATAACCTCCCAGTAAAACCTCAAAAAATACATTTACAGCTCGCCATCAGCCTGCTTTTATTCCAGAGTATCATTGTCCATAAGCTCAAGCTTTAGATTAAATATCTGTTCAACCTCATGATGGTTCATGCAAAAACGATTCTGATTGTATACCTTTTCTCCATCGACTGTATAATAAGTCTTATCCTTTTTTTCATCATAGAAATCATATGAGAATTCATAAGTCTTGCCATCCTGACCTACGACTGTAAAATCCATGGCAGTACCACTTACCTCTATTCCCTGCTCTTCCAGATACTGATAAAGACCACCGTAATAGATATAGCCATACATTGATACTAATTCCGGGCTTACAACGCCTTTGCCATCTTCTGAATATGTAACCATTCGCTCAATACCATAAGTATCAGAATTTACAAATTCATCAATCTCTTCATCAGTAAATTCTGAATGGACACTGTCTAAACCGTGGCCAATGCACATAAACAGGTATCTATCCTTAACCTGACCATACAGCTGATCAAAACCCTTTTGGATGTCGCTTGCAGCTACCGTATTAACCAGCTTAGTTCTATGTGCCATACTATCAAGCTGAGAAGTTACATGGTATTCTATCTTGTCAGCAAACTCACCTCTATAAAGGAAGTCTGTTCCTAATCCAAAGCCTTCATACTGTTCAAAATAAAAATCATAAAGATCAAGCAGATCTTCACATCCTGCCTTAAGTTCATCAAGACTTGAATACTCAAGAACGATGGCTCCGTCCACCAGGCTTATCTCATCATAAGCCGAAAGCTTGTCTTCATAATACTCAACCATCTTACTGCTAAAATCATCTTTAAGAGAATAACTACTACCCCCAAGCATTCCGCCAACACTGCGATCATCTATGATCTCGAATTCTATTCCTGTAGAAACCTGAGTTACTGTCCATATTTTCTCGCCATACTCATTTTCTCTGGAAGAAGAAATCTTGCACTTGCCAATGTTCATATCCTTAACATAGCTTTTTACATCGATTGAATTGTGACTTTTAGAACAGCCCGCAAACGCGCATGCGCACAGTGCAGCTCCAAGGACTAATAAGATCTTTGATTTTCTTTTTTTCATACCGGTACCTCTTCTAATAATTATTATATTTCGCCCAATAACAATGATTGTAACACATGTTGGCAAGTGAGGTTAGTGAAGTGCAATGTAGTTTTTAGTGAAGTGCAGTGTAGTTTTTGTTCACAACTTCACTATTTTATTAACAACGAAAAATCCCTCACGACACAATTGCCGTAAGGGATATGATTTGTCATCAGCTTATTACTCTATCAATGATTATCAACACTTTAACGCTTGTTTTGAACTTTCTCCGGAAAAAATTCTTTCAAAAGCTGATTCCTAAAGTTAGGATTCTTAACAGCTTTTGAATAATCACCCAAACGGTTCTGCTCTTCAAGCTTAATATACAATTCACTCATTATGTCAATACCACTCTCAAAAGACGATTTCTTAACATGATTAATATGAGCTTCCTCATTATATTCAGTAAACAGCATCTCCTTCGCCTCCATTCTATGAGCTTCCAGAATATCTTTTAAAACACCCTTGAAACCTCTGTTAACAATAATCGAAAACTCCGTTATCTTCTGCAATCTGACTTGCCTGTTTTAAAGCCTTTAATACAGTATCATCACCCGATGCCCCGCATTCCAGCATTTTACACAAGACTTTATATATTTGCTATAAGAGCTTGTACCTGTTCAAATGCGTCTCTCTTTATAAAGGCTATTTCCTCATCATCTATCAAATCCATAAAATCAGCAACATCTTTAGGGCCGGCATGCTTTTCCGATGCAAATTTATCCGAAAGCTTTTCCTTCATCTCTATTACCATTGGCCTATCTTTTACTGCCTTAAATTCACTAGCCAAAGACTCTACTCCGCCAGCATAGTGCTTTATAACAAAATATATATCATATGCATCCTTAGCTTTTCCTCTTCCCATTGCTGCTGTTTTCATGATTATATACGGAACAACAGCAACAACATTTATTACAGCCGAGTCAATAGCGCCATCTACCCTTTCAGATTCGATCTTAACTTGCTGCGGTGGAAATTCAAAAGCAAAATTTCCACCAGTGGCTTTCAACGCTTTAATTCCCTGAACATGCTGACTTCTTTTTTTAGATGCTGTGCCACCATAGATACCTGCTAGAATATCAACATCAACATCGTATTTTTCTCCATTTATCTCTACAGTTTTAACAAATGAAAAATATTTCTCAGGATGCTCTAAATACCCATTTTTTAATAGTATCTTCGCCATTGTATTATATCCCGAATCTTTTAATGTAAGATGATTGATCAATACATCAACATCCACGCTTCCCACGTGATCTTGTTTTGGAAACATTAAGTCCGGAACCCATCCGCCAACGATACGTATATCATCACGATATTCATTAAACAGATTCACCAACTCAACCAATACTCTGTGAGCTGCCTGTTTCTGTCCTTCTGAATAATCTGTGCTGTTTCTTAATTCTTCATCGTGTATCATTTACATATCTCCTTATTGAGTATTGCCTCTGCAATTTCTTCGCCCCTTCCTTTAAGGCTCATACAGTCCAAGAACACTTGTACAGGCGATGCAACCAAGCTGTTTTTAATCTTTCGCGAATTCAAGCCCACGCATTTATCGTACTTTACAATAAATATAACGTTTGCACCTGAATCAACTTTTTTCAATCCCAAGTATTTTATAGCTTTTTCCAGATCGCCAGAGCCTATCAAAGCATGCACTTTTTGGTATCTGACAACTGGCTGATATCGAACCCCCCCTGAAAAGCCCGTGAGGAGACATTCTATTCCTATCTCTTCTTTCATTTTTGATATATTTGCTTCAATATCAGATATTCCAGACAGTGAATAGCACTGTATTCTTTCCTCTTCACTATCTGAATATACTTTTGCCCAATCTTTCATTAATTCTTTGGGATTTGTAACAAAAATACCATCACTGCTCTGATCTACATATGTTTGCCTAACAAGAAAATCCTTTACCTTTGAAACCTGTCCTATGCTGCATCCGGCAGACTTTGCCAAGTCCTTCAGTCTCCATTTTCGGTTTGGATTTTCAAGTAAGGTTCGCAGTATAACAGAAGATACAACCGAAGAACGTTCATATATTGATTTCATTCCCCGACCAGGTTTATTCTCATTCTTATTTCCTTTAATTTCTACAAATAAAGATTTATATGCTATATAGCAATTTCCTGCAAGATCCAGAAAGCCAACCTCTGCTTTTTTGCATAGTTCAGCTGTCTGTTCGGTAATATATGGTGCCAGTATCACACAATACATATCATATATTATCCCTGTAATAATTTCCTTTATCTGTTTAGGATAGCCCTCGCGGGATATAACAAGTCTTATTTTTATTTCTTCGTCATTCCAAAGCTTTAATGTAGCAACTTTATCAGAGCCTACGTTACATTCGTGAATAATCGGTAAGCTACTCCCAAATGACTGAAAAAGATCTGGAGATAATGTTTGTTTCATCTTTATCCTCCTTTTCACTATCATGGTGAAATCTATTATATCAGTGAAGCAGAAAATAATCAATCAATTTTCACATTTATTGGCATTTTCACCAGTATAGTGAAAATGTCAATAAATGTGAATGTGCTGTTGTTGATATCTATCACCATGTTCATTATCCGAAATGAATAAGTGGGGAGTATACGACACCATCAGAAACAAATTTGTCGACTTAGCATATGAATACAGATTCCCTGAAATGGAAAAACAATAAAAATCTCAGTAGTATATAAGGTATATCCTTATGCTACTGAGATTTTTGCATCGCTACCCTTGGTGCACTCCAATGTCTGATTTTTTGAAAATGATAACTACTCTATAGTGAAGTATTCTCCATCTGTTTTAATTGTAATAGTATCTCCAACATTAACCAGTATCATATCGATTACATCTGCATAAAGCGCTTTGTAGATATTATTATCCTCATCAACAATGTAAATATAGGTATTACCGTTTTCTACGATACTTTCCTTTTTAGTAACAGTGATCTTTTTACTCTCTGCATTAGACAGATCCTTGGAAAGTGGCTTGGTATCTGAAGTTTCTGTATTCTCAGAATTTGCTTCCTCTACTGATAATGTTCCATTGAGAAGCGCCTTATATTTAGCAATGCAATCTGCCTGATTTGTAGCAGTTGCAACTAGATTGTACTGCTCTACATTAACTGCAGCATACATCTTAACAAGACCCGCATTATCTTTAAGCACCATTATATAAGTTGGATTATTGTCTAACAAAATAAGTGATGGAAAGGAGGCAACATAGCCTTTTTCCTGAACTTCACCCTCAGCTGCTGCCATAGCAGAAAACTCATCAGCGCCCGTGCATGGGATAAACAGCGTTTCTTCCGTTCTCTCATTTGAAAGAATAAATCCTATATTGGAACTGTCTGAGTTTAGAGAAGTGACACCTGTATAGATCCAAATATCGCCATCTTTGGCTACATATCCATAATCAGAACTTGAATCTGATGATTCAGTAACCTTCTTACAGCCAACCTGACCAAATTTTGAATTCCAATAGCCGCCCTTAAGCTGAGCATAATAATTGTACTGCGTGCAAATAAGGTCTCCATTAAATACGACATCTACCCAAGTCGGAATCTCATCAAGACTAAGCTTCTGCATTTCGCCATTAAAGGGATTGACAAGAATGCATCCAGTTACCTGCTTCCCATCAAATAATCCAAATTGCTGCTCGTATACAGAATATACGTACCATGGTGTTCCCTCTTCATCTATCTCAAAATGACCATTGGAAAAAATCGTTGTAGGATAAGCAAATCTTACGTGACGTTTTAAGTTCTGACTAAAGCAGGCTGATGGAACATATTTCATTCCTTCATCAAGTGCAACATACTCAGCATCCATCTTGACCGGATCAACAGTTACATATCCGGGGATACCTGCGTCTTTATTCTTCATCCATTTGAAAAAGCCTGCATACCTAAGAGGCGCAACTTTAATAGGACTTCCCTGATAATCAATCTGCGTATAACCAGCCACATCATACTGGCTGACAACATTCGATAGTGCACCTATCTCTCTGTCACCAAGCTTTTCTGCTGAACTTGTGTCCATAAGTGCAATTGAGCTTGTGCCTTCCACTGAAGGAATTGCTGATACATCAGACTCAGTTACAGTTATAAGTTCACTATATTTTTTGGCAAAAAAGATCTCGGCTTCAGCAAAAAAAGATATAACAAACATCAAGACAAAAATCACAAATGCCACTTTAAATCCAATATTTTTGAACATGCGTTTGAAGAAAGCCGTATCATAATCATCTTTAGAGCGCTTGTAAGAGGCTACAAGAAATCGTCTATTATTCTGTTTCTTTTGAAATCCGCCCTGTTCTATTCTATTTATAATACTCTCAACAATTCCATAAAAAATGGCAACTGTAATCACAAAAAACCACAGCCCTTCGCTGTGAATGTTAAGAGCCGGTGTGGTCTTGTAATACCACAAGGGTATAAAAAACAAGGTTGCTATCCCGCAAATTATATGCTTTCTCATAAAAACTTCCTCCATATCATCGCCCTGCCAAAATGATAATATATTTATAAAAGGGGGCAGGTACCTATTTTTCTAATAAAACCGAAAATCTTAGGTTATTATTCTATCACAGCATTTAGCTGTAATCACACTGATCTTTATAATTCCAATTTTTATAGTTGCTGCAACACTGTTTCATTAAAGTTATATTTAAGCTACGCTACAGTTTCTTTTAAAGAAAAGTAATTATAGTTATCGAGTCGTTTTCAATAAATGTAAAAAATTCGGAGGCTATAATGATTGACTTTAAGAAAAATACAATATTAAAAAAGCTAATTTCTAAAATGCCAGATAAGTGCGTAAGCATTATAAAAACTCATAATAAAATGCTGGCTATTGCTTTGGCGGTGATACTTGCAAGTGGTGCGGGAGTATCTGCTATTGCCATTGCCAAAAATGCAGACACTAACGAAAATATGCAGACTATATCGACAGAGCAGATTTTAAAGCAAGACCTGTCCAAGACAATAACAGTAAACGGCACGATCGCAAGTACATCAAGCTACAGTCTTTCTAGTGAAGTCACGGATGTAACTGTCAACGAGCTCAAGGTAAATGTTGGAGACAGAGTCAAAGCAGGCGATGTCATCGCTATTCTTGATACCACCTCTTTAGAAAAATCTCTCGAAATAGCTCAGGCTAATCTTGATACAACCAAAAGCAAAAACGATCTTGATGTAAATGCTTCAGAAAGAAACTATTCAAACGCTTCTGAAAATGCATCCGTTCAGGAAGAAAGAGCTCAGGAAGAAGTTGATAAAGCTCAAAATGATCTCAACACTTCTACTAACGAGATGACAACAGCCAAAAATGAAGCCGACAAAGCCAAAGAAGATACCAAGGCCAAGGACCAGGCGCTCGAAACTGCTAAGACCCAGGCAGCCGATGCTAAGACCAACGCAGATAACAAGGCTGATGAGGCTTCCAAAACTCAGAAGGCCTACGACAATGCAGTAAGCGCCCTGTCTGATGCCCAGAGTGCCCTCGATAGCGCTAAAGCTGAAGCACAGACCCAGATAGATGCAGCCAATCAAAAGGTAGAGTCCGCTCAGACTGCAGTAGATCCAGCTCTTTCAGAAAAAAACGCAGCGCAAAGTGGCTATGACGCAGCCAAAAGCGCTTATGACTCTGCCGCCGCAGAACTTGAAGATTTAAAAAGCCAGAAGGATTCTGAGAATCCGCCCGATGATATAGATACTAAGATAAGTGAAAAAGAGACAGAAGTTAATGATAAAAAGACTGCCATGGATAATGCAAAAACAGTGCTTGATTCAAAGACATCGGCATATGATACAGCAAACTCTGCTCTTTCAAGTGCTAAAACACAGCTAAGCAATGCCTCAAACAGTCAGGCTTTAAAAGATGCTCAGAGCAAGTATGATGCAGCACTCGAAGCAAAAAACAATGCTGAAAAAGCCAATGATACAGCCCAGACAGAAAGCAAAAACGCTCAAAGAGACCTTGAAAACAAGCAAAACTCCCTGACAGAAGCTCAGACAGCCCAGACTGAAGCTAAGAGCAAGCAGTCAGAGTCAGAGTCCAAATACGATTCTGCCAAATCCAAAACACAGACCAATCAGGAAAACCTTGATAAAGCAAAGGACAACCAGGAAGATACACAAAGAAGCAATGACAAAACCGTTGCAGACAGCAGTGATTCAGTAAATAGCAGCAAGCTCTCAGCAGAATCAAGCGAACTCACCGCCCAGCAGGAAGTTGATAAGATCACATCCCAGATAGAAAAGGCTACTATTACTGCTCCGGCTGATGGCATCATAACCGTAATAAGCGTAAAACAGGGCGAAACCTATAAAGGCGGAGAACTTGCTCTTTTGCAGGATGACAGTGGATACAAAGTATCAGCAACAGTTGATCAGTACGATATCAGTGATATAAGTCAGGGAATGAAGGTACAGATCAAGACAGATACTACAGGTGATGAGCTTATGGATGGTACCCTTACCTTTGTATCTCCTATTCCAAAATCAGCAGATACATCTTCAAACAACACCTCATCAACTTCTTCAAGCAGTGATTATCCAATAGAAGTCACCATCTCCAACCCAAGTGACAGACTTCGTATCGGAATGAGCGCCAAGCTCACTATAATCCTCCAGGAAGCTACAGATGCACTTACTGTTTCAGCATCAGCAGTTCAGACAGATGAAAACGGTATGCCATATATTCAGGTAGTTACAGGCACTGATCAGACCGGAAACAAGACTACTAAAAATATAAATGTCTCTTATGGACTCAAAACAGATTATTATGTCCAGATATTAGGAGAAGGAATATCAGAAGGAATGGAAATAGTTCTACCTGATATGATGTCAGATACAACTTCTGGATCAGATACAGGGGACGATATATACATGGAAGGCATATATTGATGAATAATGATATAAAAGGCGCTATGACAGTTGAAAGCGACGTAATGATCAATGCCAAAGGCATAATCAAAAAATTTAATATAGGCAAAGAAAATGAACTTGAGATCCTTCACGGAATAGATCTTACCGTCAGAAAAGGCGAATTTGTATCAATAGTAGGTCAGTCAGGCTCCGGCAAGTCAACCCTTATGAATATAATAGGTATACTCGATAAGCCAACAGGTGGTGAGTATACCCTTGACGGAATAGATATAAGCAAAGCCAAGGACAACCAGCTTTCAGCCATCAGAAATCAAAAGATAGGTTTTGTATTTCAGACTTATAACCTCATCCCAAGGACCAGCGCCATCAAAAATGTGGAACTACCCATGCTCTACGCCGGCGTTAAAGCAAGAGAAAGAAAAGAGCGTGCCATGGAACTTCTCAAGCTTGTCGGCATGGATAAACGAATGGATCATAAACCTGATGAACTGTCAGGAGGACAAAAGCAGCGAGTTGCAATAGCAAGAGCTCTCGTCAACGATCCAGCCATAATCCTTGCAGATGAGCCAACAGGTGCCCTTGACAGCGGAACAGGAAGAGCTGTTATGGATCTTTTTCACAAACTGAATGAAGAAAAAGGCATAACCATAGTCCTTATAACTCACTCAAATGAACTTGCAGAAGAAACTAAAAGAGTCCTGACCCTTAGAGACGGTCTTATCATAGGCGAAAGAAAAGGCCAGAACAGCGAGGTTTTTAGATGATATTTGAAAATATAAAGTTGTCACTATCCGCTCTTTATGCCAACAAATTAAGAACATGCCTCACCATGCTTGGAATAGTGATAGGCATAGCTTCCATGATTGCGATCATGACAGTAAGCGACGCCATGAACAAGTCAACCATGAGCTCCATGGGGGATATGGGCGCTAATGTTGTCAGCGTATTTGTAACACAAAAGCCTGACGAAAGCGGCAACTATAGTGAAAATGTCCGAAACATGAAAGACAAGGACTATGTCACAACAGATATGCTCCTTGATATTCAAAAGAACTTCAGCAGTACCATAAGTGGCATATCCATCTCTACAGAGCTTGGCTCTCTCACAGTCAAAGACCTGAAAAAATATGCCAATATCTCCCTTATAGGAAGCAACAAAACAGCGATCAGAAAAAACAACCTGACAATACTTGCAGGAAGAAGCTTCGCACAGAGCGATTATAATGATGGCAAAAAAGTCATTCTTGTAAGTGATAAATATGTTAAAAACATGTTTGACGGTGATAATGAGAAGGCGCTTGGAAAAAATGTAGAAGCTGTACTTAACGGCAAATACTATATCTATACTATAGTAGGAGTATATGAATATCACGACTCAGGCTATGGAAGCGGCACAAGTCAAAAGGACATACAGACAAATGCCTATATACCATATAAGACAGCCACAAGGCAGCTTAAAGATACTGCCAACATAACCCAGTTTGATGTTCTTACAAAAGATGGAGCTGATCCCACCACACTGTCCTTTGAACTTACAGACTACATGAATGAGAATTACTATAAAAACAACGATGCCTATGAAATATATGCATACAGCATGAAGGCAGAGCTTAAAGAAATGGAAAGCATGCTCAATACCCAGAAAATCGCCTTCATGGCAGTTGGTGCCATATCACTTCTTGTAGGCGGAATCGGAGTCATGAATATCATGATAGTCTCTATCACAGAAAGAACAAGAGAGATCGGAACCAGAAAAGCGCTTGGTGCCACAAACGGCTTTATAAGACTTCAGTTCATCACAGAAGCAGTTGTTGTATGCTTTATCGGAGGCATCATAGGAGTGATCCTTGGCATAGTGTTCGGAATGGTCGCATCAAAGCTTATGAACTTTACAGGAAGTCCATCAATTGCAGGAATCATCTCCTGCCTCATCTTCTCAATAATATTTGGAGTATTCTTCGGATATTATCCTGCTAATAAGGCAGCAAAACTTAATCCTATCGAAGCACTCAGATATGAGTAGTAAAAAAAGGAAAGCGCCTATCATAAGAGGTGTCCCCTCAATCATAGTCGCTTTCCTTTTTCTCATAATTGTGTATCCAAAATTCAGGATAAGCATCCGGCTGTTGCCCATCGTGGGCTTTCCACGCACATTCTGTCAGCTCCATATTAGTAAACACGGCCTTAAAGCTCGAGTCTTCCGGACTACAAGCATATATGCCAAAAGAAATCTTCCCCGCACCTTCCCACATATGGCATACTCTCATCTGAGAAAATTCTACTCCATCGTAAGAGCATTCAATACAGTAATCATCCTCTCTTCTACTGAATCTGTACCACATCTCTCTGACATCTGCAGGAATTGCAGTAGTAGCCCAATCAGAATATCCATGATTAGTGACAACGGATCCAAGATGCTGGAACTTATCATTTTCATATTCAACGGAAGCCTTAAGCCAATTCTCTGAATCAAGATACATGACTATACCGCACTGATCAAAGCGATGATGGCTGGCAGTAAAATCAGTTCTTACTACAAATGAAAAATACTTATCCTCAGTATCCATTTGGAAAACAGGTGCATTATCATTTCTAAAATGATAATAAGTCCTCTGCCAGAGATCAGTGTGAGGCATTGTTGTGACTTCTATACTATTTTCATTAATCTGATATTCTTTTGGCTGCCTAAGCCATTTCATCTTATCAATCATGCTTCTCTCCCTTTACTTAAGCGCTGCACTCAGACTATAAGGGATCCCTCTTGGTCCTCGCACGGCATATATTCCATACTCGGATTTAAGTCTGTCAAAAGAAAACTTGTCGGGCTTATACCTCTTTTGCAGCTTAATCTTCATGAGCGCAGTAATTTTGAGGTTTTTATCCTCATATTCATAAGGAATATCCACTTCTGTTACTTTGCACTTATATAGAATCGCTGATACCGGAGCACCCACATACATAAAGACTGTATCGCCCTTTATAATTCCTGCTCCCTGCTTCCAATCAATCTCATCTGCATTGTCAAAAGCATGCTCAATGTCATAGTATTTGGGATTAGCAGGTATTATCCATTCCTTTGGTTGTCTGAATTTCTGCTTTTTCCTGGCTGATGCAGTCAGCTCAAAGCTTGCATCAATCATCCTGTAGACTTCATCAAAAGGAACCGTACCGTCAAGGACTATGGTAATCCAATTCCCCTTATTCATATGATAGCCAGGATAATACCCATCCTGCTGCAGCAATATATCTCTGAGCATCAGATCATCAATTTTCACATCTATGATATCTAACTCATCGGATCCCATCGCACCTATCTTATCCGATGTGACATTCATGATAACCGCATACCACTTGCGATTGTCATCATGACGGAAAACAGCAAATCCCGGATATCTCTTCCAAAGATATTCCGGCTTGGTTCCATATTTCTTGCATAGATACTGGGCGATTTCTTCTCTCATAATCATATCCTTAGACGATATAAAATAAAGGGTTAAGTTACCTGATCGCTGTTGCATCACTTGAAAGGCCTAGCTTCTTGTAATTATCATATCTATCATTTTGGAAAAAAACAATAAGTCTACCACTACGCAAACGCCACCTTTACACTAAACCTTCAAAACCTTA
>CAMVNV010000058.1 GCA_947168935.1 uncultured Butyrivibrio sp.
CCAATATCGAACCATTAGTCACTCGTTTCACTCGCGACATGAGGTTAAATATGGAGAATCTCACCACTCTTACAGGCGTACAGACCGCTGTTCGCAAGGATGGTTCCACCTATTACAGAGCGTCGATCACTCACAGGGGCAAGCACATTGCTCTTGGTTCTTATGACACTCCACTCATGGCACATGCTGCATATCTTGAAGCCCGGGGCATAATCGAAAACAGCGCCTGGGATCTTACCAATTGGAAAAAAGACTATGCTCTCACCTTCCAAAAATGCGTAATCCTTGTAAACTTCAGAGACCAGGGGGTCTATATCGGAACTCCTATCCTGTTAAAAAAGGACTACTTCCTATATTATCTTTCCTACAACGACATTCTGACCTTTGATATAGATGACCTCTTCTATTATTCGTCCCATTCCATTATGCGGAGGGGATCTCATCTTTTTGTGGCAGATTATGGGAGCCAGCTTAGTATCTACCAAAGATATAACATCCCGCCCCATGGCGTTGCAGGAAGGGATTACAGGTTTATCAACGGCGACCCAACAGACCTTCGGTACCAGAATATTGAGATCATAAACAGATACAGGGGCGTGCGCCTTTATAACAAAAAAGGTTTCCAGCGTTACAAATCTGTCATCCATGTAAAAAGTACCTATGTCATAGGTCACTATAATTCAGAATACGAGGCAGCCATCGCCTACAACAAGGCTGCCGATATCCTTATGAAAAAAGGCGTCAGCAAAAAATTCGAACTTAACTATATTGAAGATTTAAGTCCCAAGGACTATGCTGATATTTATACGCGTGTTAAAATATCAGAGCGTATATTAAAATTTCAAGAAACGGAAGCGTAAAAAATGTCAAACAAAAAAGGTACATCCAAGCAGGAGCGTAAGCAGCGTTTCTTTGCAGTTATCGCGATGATAATCATAATAGCAATGCTTGCTTCTACTCTGATAGCTGGTCTTACAGGATGCGGTCTCCAGGCTGCATCCTACGACAGCTACATTGACAGGACTTCCTTTTATTTTGACACAGTGATCAATATACGCATCTACGGTTCTAAGGATGAAAGCATTCTTGACGGATGCATGGAACTCGCAGCCAAGTACGACTCTCTTCTTTCCTCGCAGAAAGAGGGTTCTGATATATGGAACATAAATCATTCAGGCGGCTCTTCTGTCGCAGTTTCTCAAGATACAATATGTCTTTTAAATGAAGCTCTTAACTATGCAGATCTTTCTGAAGGTGCCTTTAATCCTGCCCTTGGAAGCGTTATCTCATTATGGGATTTTACTTCTGAAGAGGAAAAAGAGCACGTCGTTCCTGACAATGCCAGCATTATAGATGCTCTTAAGCACACTGACTATAAAGCAATTGTTATAGACGAAGCAGCTTCTACAGTTACTCTCACAGACCAAGGTGTTCAGATAGACCTCGGCGCCATAGCCAAGGGCTTTATTGCTGATAAGATAAAAGAATACCTTGTATCTCAGAATGTTAACTCAGCAATTATCAATCTTGGAGGCAATGCTCTTTTAGTAGGAGCAAAGCCAGATGACACAGCATTTACCGTTGGCGTTGAAAAGCCCTTTTCTTCATCAGGTGACTATATCACTACTATTACAGCTACAGATAAATCCGTTGTAACATCAGGAGTCTATGAAAGGTACTTCGAACTTGATGGAACAATCTACCATCATCTTTTAGATCCGAAGACAGGATACCCTGTTCAGAACTCTTTATACAGCGTAACTATAGTTTCTGACAGATCTGTTGATGGCGATGCCCTGTCTACTGCATGTTTCGTCCTTGGTCCTGAAAAAGGAATGGAGCTGATCGAATCTCTGGACGGCATTGAAGCAGCATTTGTATTTGATGATTATTCTATGAAGTGCAGCTCTGGATTTTAATTAGCAGTTTTAATCAATCTTAGTCCAGGCTTGTATTCCTTCATTATTATATTTGCGAAGCGCTTTATATAGTGATAAGATAGTAATGTGAGTGATAATTTCTTAACGTTATTGCGATACATCCCCATCGGAGGATTTCGATGCGCTTTGTTCATATCGATAGTTTAAAGCCAGGTATGCGTCTAGCCAGACCTGTCTATTCCAGAAACGGAATACTTCTATACGATCGTAATTCTAAGATCAACGAATCCGGAATTGCCAGCATCAGAAATTTCGGTCTAATGGGCATGTTCATTCTTGAGCCGGCAGAACCGGTACCCCCTATGACACAGGCAGATATAGACTTTGAAAGATTCCAGACTATGAACGTTTATGCCATTAAACAGGAGCTTGAACTTATAGTCTCCAAAGAGACTCTGTCCAAGACCCAGTTCATAGTTGCCGATATTATACAAAACTACGGACATTTGACTGATAAGATCAATTTCAGCCAAGACCTTAGAACTAAGGAAGACCATATCTTCAGACACACATTAAGTGTTGCCATGTTATGTGCAATGATAGCTCACAGGCTTAACACCTCTCCCATCGATCAGATGAAGGTGGTAACAGCCGCTGTTATTCATGAGCTTGGCAAGATAATATACCTTTCAGAAAATCCCAATAGCGGCGGTGAGACTTCGGATACTCCTGAAAGCTATATGACTAAAGGCTTTAATCTTATAGAGACCTTGTACGCTGACAGTCCTGATATCAAACGTATCTGCCTTCAGGCTCATTGGGGAAAAGAAAGACCTAATCCCAACGCGGTTCTTGGTGCCAAGATCTTACTTGTTGCCAATGCCTATGACAGAATGACAGCCATGCAGACCGCAGGCGAACCTGCTTCTGAAGTCACAGCAATTCGCACGCTTATACATGAGAACGTCTTTGACAAGCATGTTGTTGATGCGCTTATAGACAGCGTTAACATTCTTTCCTGCGGAATCACAGTTGAACTCAATAATCACGAAAAAGCTCTAGTCCTTGCAGAAAACAAGGATGATATCTTCAGGCCTACTATCCTTACTTTCAAAGATAATTCCATTGTAGATCTTTCTGACTGGCATAACAGGGATATTGAGATAACAGATGTTCAAAAGACAATGGACAACAGATATGTATTTGATGTAGCTACTGTTACCCAGTGCGGATTTGAAAGTGAGATACCGGATTTTGTAGAGGCTCCGCTTGTTGTAGAATAAAGATGAACGAGTCAGCACACTAGTTTTGAGTCTGATAGTAAATATAATAATACTGAATAGTATAAAAAAATAGAAATAATAAACACCCTTACTTCTTTCTTTCATTTAAGAAGTAAGGGTGCTTTTTAATTTTTCTCATTTAATCTTGATCAGTCCAGACAATCTGATTATCTGGCCGGTGTAAGATCACATTTCTTTTCTCAGCCAATCTTCTCGATTGCTTTCTTCGGGCACTTGGATGCGCAAAGTCCACAATGAGTACATTTAGACTGATCGATATGTGCTACATTGTTCTCTACTGTGATAGCACCTACTGGACAGTTCTTTTCACAAATATGACAGGAAATACATCCCACCTTACAATACTTGTTAACCTTCTGTCCCGGATCCTGTGATTTACATCTTACTACCTCAGTTGCGCTGTAAGGGATCAGATCAATAAGGTGACGAGGGCAGATATCTCTGCACTTACCGCAGGCCTTACACTTCTCCTTATCAACTACAGCTATGCCATTTACGATGTGGATCGCATCGAACTGACATACAGATACGCAGGTACCTCCGCCGAGGCATCCGAATGTACAAGTCTTAGGACCGCTTCCAGGAAGCTGGTTAATAACACGGCAATCCTCAGCGCCTGTGTACTCGTACTGTCTTGTAGCAAGTTCGCAGTCACCACCGCAGTGAACATATGCTACTTCTCTCTCAGCTTCTTCTGCATCTACGCCCATTATCTCAGAGATAAGTGCTGCAACTGGTGCACCGCCTACGGGACACTGGGTTACAGGAGCTTCTCCTTTTGCGATTGCAGCGGCGCATCCGGAACATCCGGGATATCCGCAGCCACCACAGTTATTGCCGGGAAGAACGCCGAGAACAGCAGCTTCTTTTTCATCTACATCTACGTGGAGTTTGATGTTGGCATATCCGAGAATCAGACCTATCAGGATTCCGCAGCCAGCAACAACAGCCACCGCGATCAATATTCCATTTAACATAGTTTCTCCTTCCAAGTCGCTCAGCGAAGTACTGAGAATCCTGTGAATGCAATTGCCATAAGTCCTGCCGTAATAACTACGATCGGTGTACCCTTCCATGATTCAGGAATATCGTTATATTCCATCTTCTCACGAAGACCTGCCAGGATCGTGATGGAAATAGTAAAGCCGACTGCTGTTGCAAATCCGTTAACGATACCTTCTACGATATTGTACTCGTTAGATACGTTAAGAAGAGCAACACCAAGAACTGCACAGTTAGTTGTGATGAGTGGAAGATATACGCCAAGGGCCTCATACAAAGGCTTAACGAACTTCTTAAGGAACATCTCAACAAACTGAACCAGCATCGCAATGATAAGTATAAAAACTATTGTATTAAGATATACCAGATCCAGTGGAACCAGTATGAACTTGTACAAAAGTCCGCACACTGCAGATGCAAGTGTTATTACGAAGATGATAGCTCCGCCCATTCCGGCAGCTGAGCTTACTTTCTTGGATACGCCAAGGAAAGGACACAGTCCTAGGAACTGTGATAATACAACGTTATTGATCAGGGAGGACATGATCAGTATGCTTATAAGCTGACCTACTACGTTCATTCGTCATCTTCCTCCTTTTCTTCTTTCTTATCTTCTGCCTTGTCATCTTTGCCATCTTCCTTAGCAGAAACTTCTTTCTTATCTTCCTTCTTGTCTTCCTTCTTGTCTTCCTTCTTGTCTTTAGAAGGAATCTCCATATCCACGTTCATGCATCCGCCGCTCTTATACTTGGATACATCCTTGCCCTTCTCAGCTCTCTTTCTGTTGATCCTGTTCATGGTAGCCATAAGTGTTCCAAGAACGAGGAAAGCACCAGCCTGAAGTACGAAGATACTAACAGGAGTATACATTCCAAGGAATGCTCCAACAGGTCCCGGAACGATTGTTCCTTCGCCAAGGAGCTGGATGTTAAATGCTGTTCCTGCACCGATAAGCTCACGTACAAGACCGATTATTGTAATAGAACATGTGAATCCAAGTCCCATTCCAAGTCCGTCGAAAAGAGCCGGAACTGCACCGTGTTTACTTGCATAAGACTCGGCACGGCCGAAGATTATACAGTTAACTACGATGAGCGGAATGTACACACCAAGTGCTTCATAAAGTGACGGCACAAATGCCTGCATAAGAAGGTCAACCAATGTAACAAAGGATGCGATAACTACGATAAACGCCGGAATACGTACTGTATCCGGAATGACTTTTCTAAGAAGTGATATTACTAGGTTAGAAAGAGCCAAAACGAATGTAGTAGCAAGTCCCATTGAGAGGCCGTTGATGGCACATGTTGTAACAGCCAGTGTAGGACACATTCCAAGTACAAGTACTGTTGTCGGGTTTTCTACGACTATACCATTTAAAAATCTCTCAAGGGGTGTATCTGCAGGAAGCCCAAGAGCGCCTTTTCTCTTTTCACTCATCTTAATGACCTCCTTCCAGAACGTTTGTATAGTACAGGAGGCCGGCATTTACACCGTTTGTAACTGCCTTTGAAGTGATTGTGGCACCAGAGATTGCTTCGATAGAGGTGTCAGTTGCACTTGCTTTACCTGTTCCGTCCTTAACTACTTTGTAAGTTACTGTTGCATCGATACCGCCATCAACCGAGTACTGAGGAACAAGTACCTTCTCAGCGTTCATACCAAGACCTGGAGTCTCGCTGATAGAGATAAGAGATATTCCGTTAAGTACGCCGTCAGAAGTGATACCCATTGAGAACTTGATCTCGTCGTTGTATCCCTTGGATGTGATCTGAACGATGTAACCAATAACATTGCCGCTTGCATCGTAAGCTTCGATTACAGAATCGATTGTTACGCCTGCATAGTCGCTTGAAGTATCTGATATAGACTGTGCTGCAGCAGCGTCTACAATATTTGTTTCGCCAAAAGAGCTTGCTGTTGCAAATACAGCCTTATTAGCCTTTTCAACTTTAAGTGAATTCTGATAAGCTATCGGATCTTTTGTAATCTGATATACAAGCCCAAGAAGAACTCCCGCGATAAGTGTGATCACGAAGAGGATAAGGGCATTTTTGATCATATCACCGGTCTCATTTTTCTTAAGATCGGCTGTCTGTTCATTACTCATGCTTTTACCTCCTTACGTGATTTTTTAGGAATACCGAATGCTCTTGGAAGTGTCCATCTCTCAATAAGCGGAACGAGAAGGTTTCCAATGATGATCGCGTAGGAAACACCCTCTGCACCTGATCCGAAGATACGGAAGATTCCTGTAAGAAGTCCGAGGATTATACCATAAATATATTTTCCCACATTAGTGATAGGACTTGTTACGTAGTCAGTTGCCATGAAGAATGCACCAAGCATAAGTCCGCCACCTGCAAGCTGTGCAGAAAGATATGCAGGATTCCATCCGCGTCCTCCAAAGAGGATTACAAAGATTCCAAAGGAAACGATGTATGATCCAGGAATTCTAAGATCGATGATACCTGCCATGATAAGTACGCAGGCACCTATTACGATAGCGATCATTGATGTCTCACCAATAACACCGCCTGTAAATCCTTCGATCATCTTCATTACATCAACTTCTTCGCCAGCCTTAAGTGCTGCAAGAGGTGTAGCTCCTGTATAAGTATCTGTAACGAAGTTAGTCATAAGTCTCGGGAAAGATATAACAAGGAAACATCTTGCTCCGAGAGCAGGGTTCATGAAGTTCTGTCCAAGACCGCCGAAAAGCATCTTAACAACCAGGATACCGAAGATACCTCCGATAATTGGAAGCCAGAATGGAGCTGTACTTGGAAGGTTGATACCAAGAAGGAGTCCTGTTACTACTGCTGACAGATCTCCGATAGTATTTGGTTTGTGCATGAGTTTCTCATAAATGAACTCTGTTGCTACAGTTGAAGCAATAGCCAGAAGTATAAGAACCAGAGCATACAGACCAAAGTTAAATACACCAAACGCAGCCGGAAAACAAAGCCCTATGATTACCCAAAGCATGATGTTGGTAGTTGTAGAGCCGCTCCTGACATGCGGATTGGACGACACATTTCTAAATTCGCTCATATTGTCCTCCCCTTATTTCTTCTTGCGCTGGGCAAGCTGTATTTTGCGCATGCCTTTTATAAGCTGTGTTAAGTGACGATGTGCCGGACAAATAAATGAGCAGCATCCACATTCGCAGCATTCCATGCCATACTCTTTAAGGAATCTATCTGTCTGTCCATGCTCAACAGCATCAGCAAGATTCTTAGGTATAAGCTGTTCAGGACAAGCCTCAACGCAACGTGCACAGTTAATACATGCTGTTGGCTCCATAGCGGATACAGCATCTTCTGTAAGACATGTAAGAGCTGATGCAGTCTTGGTTGTAGGAACTTCGGTATCCCATAAAGCAAAGCCCATCATAGGGCCGCCTGAGATGATCTTCTGAGGTGTCTTATAGAATCCACCTGCATCATCCAAAAGCTCCTGATAACTTGTACCGATCTTTACCTTGTAGTTGCAAGGATCCTTGATCGCATCACCAGTAATGGTGACAATTCTCTCCATCAGAGGTCTTCCCTCTGTGACAGCGCGGTAAACAGCGCACAGTGTATCAGTGTTATCTACGATACAACCAGCATCTGCAGGAAGCATTGAAGAATTGATACTTCTGCCTGTGCATGCATAAATAAGCATACGTTCAGCACCCTGAGGGTATTTAGTCTGAAGCTGCTTAACTTCAAGCTTGGGCTCATCTTTAACAAGCTCACGAAGCTTTTTGATCGCCTCAGGCTTATTGTCTTCAACAGCCAGAATACCTCTTGCATTTGGGAAAAGAGATACAGCGATCTTAAGTCCGCCGATAATAAGCTCAGGCTCTTCGATCATACGACGATAATCTGAGGTAAGGTAAGGCTCACACTCCGAGCAGTTAGCTATAACATATTCGATTTTATCGGGTTCTTTAGGAGATAATTTGACAGCAGTGGGGAATCCCGCACCACCCATTCCGACGACCCCAGCCTCTCTGACAGCAGCTACTATTTCTTCGCTGGTCATCTCCTCCCAAGGCTTTACTTCGGGCCATTCTACTTCTTCATAGAGACCATCGTTTTCAACGATGATACTGTTACACATGCCGCCGGTAGCAAGTCTTCTTGGTTCGATCGCCTTTACGGTTCCAGATACGGTCGCGTAGATTGGCGCAGAAACGAAACCAGAAGCTTCTGCAATTTTCTGACCGGTCAGGACATGGTCACCTACTGCCACAATCGGGGATGCAGGTGCTCCGATATGCTGTGATAACGGATATACTAGATCACCCTTTGGCAGAACACTTTTGATGGGTTTGTCCATAGTAAGCTCTTTGCCTTCATATGGATGGACTCCCCCTACGAACGTTAGTCGCGCCATTTCCTACCCTTCTTTCTGATAATTTTATCAGTGCCTACTAATACTGCAATTACAATACAAAACGTAAACCTCCCATTATAAGATCAATTTGCAGAACGCAGGCTTGATCTCTTGATCAGAAGGCAGATCCCATGACACTATTATTGACCTTAAATGAAATAATAGTTGCTGCCAATATACGTCTTTGAATCTGTAAAAAGACTCTTCTGATCTTGTTTACGATAATGTACCTTATTACAGCATCACAATAATATTTTACGACTTAAAATATAAAAATTCCATATATTGCTTTTGATATTTTGATGATTATTCGGCATTTTTTATATTGTGATATTTTTTATCATTATTCCATTCTTGTAATGCTTTTTCATTAATTCATTTTCGATATTTTCGTCACTATTTCATTTTGTGATTTTAAATTATCGGTAAGCCATTTTATGACATTGTTAGCACTGGCTAATAGTTTGTTAATGCACAGGTTACGTCAATGTGATAAAATATTTTTACGCTTAATTTATTTGATGATGTGGGTATCAAAGTCTCTTTTGATCCTTAAGTCATTTAATCAATAAGAATATGAGGATTCAGTTCATATGATAATAATACAGAAGGAAATTCCATTTAAACCTACTAATCTTCCGCCTTATCCCATCGATAAGATCGTAAGATGCCCTGAAAAGGCTCTTTTTATAGATATTGAGACTACAGGCTTTTCTGCCAAGACATCCAGGCTCTATCTTATAGGCTGCGCCTACTACGAACAGGAATCCTGGCATCTGGCTCAGTGGTTTGCTGACAAAAAAGATGATGAGGCAGAGATCTTAAATGCCTTCCTTATGTTTGCTTCAACCTATGATACCCTCATCCATTTCAACGGCAACAGATTTGATCTTCCCTACATCAAAGCCAAATGCGAACATTATGGCATTGTTAACCCATTGGATGAAATGGTTTCAATTGATATATACAAGCTTATATCTCCCTATAAAGCTGTCCTTGGACTTGAGAACTGTAAGCAAAAGACAATTGAACAGTTCCTTGGAATAGCCCGCGATGACCTGTTTAACGGTGGTCAGCTTATCGAGATCTATGAAAAGTATCTTGATACCAAGAACGAGGAGTTTTACGGACTTCTGACGCTGCATAATGAAGATGATGTTAAGGGTATGGCTGAACTACTCCCCATCCTTTACTATTACGATTTCTTTGAAAGCATTCATAATACACCTGCGCTTCATATGCGAACAGATGCTCCACAATCAGAACTTACAACTGCTCTTCCACTTCGCGCTGTCAAGGTTCAGGCCAACTACTACACCGATATGGATGGCAAGGAAAAGAAAGAGATCTTTATGAAGCTTGCTCTTCCTTACGAACTACCTATTCCTTTTAAATGCAATCTAAATGGTATATTTTTGCAGGTTGAAGGCAAATATGCCCAGCTAAGAATACCTCTATTCGAAGAAGAGCTTAAGTATTTCTATTCCAATTACAAGGACTACTACTATCTTCCCGACGAAGACCAGGCCCTCCATAAGTCTGTAGCATGTTTTGTAGAAAGATCTCACAGAGTTCCGGCCAAAGCAGAAACCTGCTACACCAGAAAGCCCGGCCAGTACCTGCGTCAGTGGGATCTTGTATTTACACCATTTTTCAAGCGTGAATATAAAGAACATTCGATGTACTTTGAACGCACCGCCTATATCAAAACTAACAGATCAGCCATGAGCCTGTATGCTTGTCACGTACTCGAATATCTATTCGATCAATAATAGTTTTTCTAGATAGCATTAACTTATTATTCAAGGCTGTAGCAAATATGATCATACGCCGATTTTAAAAAAAGCTGGATATTTCTTAGCGTCTTAGGAGCGTAAGTACAGCGTGCCCACGGAAGCGGATAAGACGCTTAGAAATACCCTGCTTTTTTTAATTGAGGTGTATGATCATATTTGTTACAGCCTTGAAGGCAAAGCCTAAAACAATACACAGAAAAGCTCCGGCCACGCCGGAGCTTTTCTGAAACAGAGGAATATTAGTTGATGCAGTTACGATCCGATGTTCAGCTCGGATCATTTATTTCGCTGGTTTCTCATAATAGAAGGAATTCTTTCTTGCAAATCCAATATCTTTATAATTGATGATCTGCTCTGTAGCACCGATAAAGAGGATTCCTCCTGGTGCAAGAGCTTCATAATATTTTCTAAAAGTCTCGTCCTTAGCTTCTTCTGTGAAGTAGATAAGAACGTTACGACATACAATAAGGTGATAGTCCTTTGGATATGGATCTCTTAAAAGATCTGCCTGCTTAAATGTTACACGACTCTTGATCTCATTGGAAATAGTAACTGTTCCATCAGAATTCTTGGTGAAATACTTCTCCTTAAGATCCTTAGGAACACCATTTATTTCCTTTTCTGCATAAATTCCAAGCTTAGCCTTTGCGATCGCAACAGAATCAAGGTCAGTAGCCAGGATATTGATCTGATTAAGCGGAACATGACGTGACAGGAGCATTACGATCGTATATGGCTCATCACCTGTCGAGCAGGCTGCACTCCAGATCTTAAGGTTCTTACCAAACTTACCCATAAGTTCAGGAACCATATCCTTGTCCATCAGATTCCACTGATCTGGATTACGGAAGAACTCTGATACATTGATAGTAAGATATGTAACAAAGGCATGAAGAACTTCCTTATCCTTCTTGATCATATCCATGAACTGGTCGTAACCTTTAACCTCATACTTGCCAATAAGGGTATCTATACGGCGTTTCATCTGCTTCTCTTTATAGGCATTCAAATCTATCTTGGTCAGATCATAAACCGCCTTTTTAAACCACTCATAATCATAAGTCATGCTACTGTAACCTCCACTAAAATAATTAGTTTACATACTAATCCTACTTTTAGAGATACTCCAATAAGAATATCGGATGAATTTCTATAAAAATTAGCCCCAAAATTATTATGTGGAAAAGGCATAAAAAGAGCTCCGATAGCGATTTTCGCTACCGAAGCTCTTGTATACTAATTAAATGAATGTACCTGTTTCAGGATGTACATTACTCTTCTGTCTGCTCTGAGATAACCTGGTCGATGTCAACAGAAGCAACATCTTCGCCGTCCTCATCCTTCTTCTCAGGAGCGAGCATAGCCTTAACAGAAAGGCTGATCTTGTGATCGTCTTCGTTGAAGTCAACGATCTTAGCTGTAACTTCATCACCAACCTTAAGTACATCTGCTGGCTTATCAACATGATCCTTAGAGATCTGTGATACGTGAAGAAGTGCATCGATACCAGACTCAAGTTCAACGAATGCACCGAAGTCTGTCATACGAGCAACCTTACCAGTTACTACGTTGCCTACAGCATACTTCTCAGAAGCGTTCTTCCATGGATTTCCATCTTCGAACTTTCTGGAAAGAGCGATCTTCTTGCCGTCGATAGACTTAACAAGAACCTTAACTGTATCGCCAACTTTAAATACTTTCTTAGGACTCTCAACACGGCCCCAGCTCATTTCAGAGATATGAAGAAGACCATCAGCGCCGCCAAGATCGATGAATGCACCGAAATCTGTAACGTTCTTAACTGTTCCTTCAACAATATCACCAGCCTGGATCTTATCGAAAAGTTCTTTAGCCTTCTCAGCCTTCTCAGCAGCGATAAGCATGCGTCTGTTTCCGATATATCTTCTTCTGCGTGGATTGTACTCTGTTACTACGAACTCAATTTCCTGATCCTGATATTTTGTAAGATCCTTTTCATAAGTATCTGATACAAGGCTTGCAGGGATGAAGATTCTAACTTCATCAACTACTACTACAAGACCACCTTCCAGAACCTGTACAACCTTTGCAGAAAGTGTTTCTTTGTTATTGAAAGCTTCTTCAATCTTCTTATTGCCACGATCAAGAGCAAGTCTCTTGTATGACAGTACTACCTGTCCATCTGCATCATTGGCTTTAAGAACCTTGACATCCATCTTGTCTCCAACGTTAAGCTTTGTTGTAAGATCAAGACTGTTATCGTTACTGTACTCATTTCTGGAAAGAATACCGTCGGACTTGTAACCAATGTTGAGGATGGCTTCATCAGGTTTTACATCGATTATAGTACCTTCAACGACCTCCCCTGTATGAATTGTCTTGAATGACTCGTTGAGCATCTGCTCAAATGTCTGTTCCTGTTCTGACATGTGTCTGAACCTCCTCAATAATATTCTTCGGGGTTGACGCCCCAGCGGTAATTCCCACTTTATATATACCCTCAGGAAAATCCTTGGGTAAGTCATCAGCTGTTTGCACGAAATAAGTATGTTCGCATTTTGCTGCGCAAATCTCATACAGTTTCCGTGTGTTGGAACTAGTCGTTCCCCCAATTACTATCATAGCATCAGCCTCAGCGGCAATTTTTTCCGCTTCTGTCTGTCGCTCCTGTGTAGCATTACAGATAGTATTCACAATATTAATATTGTAGCCTTTGCTATTGAAAATTTCAACTACATCTTTAAATTTTTTGTAATTAAATGTTGTCTGCGAGACGAGTGTAAGCTCAGTTTCCACTGGAAGTGTGAATTTCTCTGCATCTTCAAGACTCTCTATAACGTAAACCGGTCCATTGGCCCAGGAAACGATGCCCTCAACTTCAGGGTGTTTTGCGTTACCTGTTATGATAATCGTACGACCATTTCGAGACTCTTCATCAACAATTTTATGTATTCTTTTTACAAAAGGACAGGTTGCATCTACATATGATATACCTGTTTTTTTGATCTTCTCCTCAGTTTCCCTTGGAATACCGTGTGCTCTGATAACTATTGTTCCGTTTTCAGCAACACCTGAAAGTTCTTCAGGAGAGTTGACAACTTCAACGCCCTTGCTTTCAAGATCCTTCACAACTTCTTCATTGTGAATGATAGGTCCGTATGTATATATTTTTTTATCTTTATGCTCTACCTGCTCGTAAACTGTATCAACAGCTTTTTTTACACCAAAGCAGAAACCTGCATGTTCAGCTAAGATAACTTCCATGATTCCAATTCCTTTCTCAGCGAACTCTAAGTAACGTTTCTATCTGCAAACACTTTTTTCATCCGCAGATACATTGCATCAGATCAAAACGATTGCAAATCATTTTGTATTATACAATTCAATTATCTTATCGGCAACCTCTTCTATAGACATATCTGAAGTATCTACAAGAATAGCATCATCAGCCTGCTTAAGAGGTGAAGCTTCTCTATGCATATCACGGTAGTCTCTTTCTTCAATATCCTTCTCAATCTCGGAAAGAACTGCTTCCTGACCTTTAGCGATCATTTCCTTATAACGTCTCTCAGCTCTGACCTTAACACTTGCTGTAAGGTAGATCTTAAGGTCAGCACCAGGAAGAACAACTGTTCCAATGTCACGGCCATCCATAACCACATTCTCTGTCTCAGAGAGCTTTTGCTGAAGCTCAACCAGCTTTTCACGAAGTCTCGGAACCTGTGAAGTCTTACTTGCCATAGCGCTTACTTCAGGATTTCTGATAAGTCCGTTTACGTTCTCATCTCCCAGCATTACTACCTGCTCACCGCCAACGTATTTGATGGTGATCTCTGCAGACTGAGCTTTCTGCCCGATCTCTTCTGCATTATCAAGGTCCACGTTTTCACGGGACAGATACAGCGCCATTGTTCTGTACATAGCTCCTGTATCAACGTAGATAAATCCAAGCTTACTTGCTACTATCTTGGCGATAGTGCTCTTTCCTGCTCCTGCTGGTCCGTCTATTGCAATCTGATGACTCATTTATAAATCTCCTTAAAAAATTATTCTTCTGCTGCGCAAAGCCCTGCCAAATGTCCTGTAGACCAGGATATCTGAAGGTTAAAGCCTCCAGTCACAGCATCCAGATCTAAAACTTCTCCCGCAAAATAAAGTCCCTTTCTGAACTTTGATTCCATGGTAGAAGAATCTATCTCCTTAACATTAACTCCGCCCTTTGTAACGATGGCTTCGTTAAATCCTCTTGTTCCTGTTACTGTCATAACAAGATCCTGAGTGAGGTTTACAAGCTTTTCACGCTCAGCCTTACTTATCTCGCTCACCTTCTTATCAGGCGCAATACCTGAAAGATTGATCATAACCGGAATAAGCTTTGCTGGGAAAAGACCTCCAAGTATATTCTTGAAAACTTTTTTATTGCCCTCTTCAAAATCGCGGATGAGGCGCTTATCAAGCTGTTCCTTGGTCAGAGCCGGCTTAAGATTAAGATGGATCTTGTACTTCGTTCCCTCTTCATAGCAGGTACTTGCTGTAAGAATAAGGGGACCGCTTATACCAAAGTGGGTAAAGAGCATCTCGCCAAATCCTTCGTATACGCTCTTTCCAGCCTTACTCTTCTTTTTCTTCTTAGGAGCACTTTCCTCTTTTTTAACAACGCCAAGGGTCTTAACTTCAGCTTTGGCGCCAGCCTTAACTTCATCCTCTTTGTCATCTTCGCAGACAACCATCTTAACGCTGACATTCTTAAGAGACAGGCCCTGAAGTTCTTTGACCCAGGATTCCTTGACTTCTAACGGAACAAGGCTTGGGAAAGGCTGAGACAGACTGTGTCCTGCCTTACGGGCAAACCTGTAGCCATCGCCTGTAGAGCCGGTGCTTTCATAAGAAATACCGCCTGTACACACAATAACTGCATCAACAGGAATCTTCTCTTTCCTGTTAACTGTTATTGAAACAACCGCGTCATCCTTATATTCAATTGCAGTCACTTCGCTCTTGTATTCGATCTTAACATGCAAGCGCTGAAGATATCTGACAAGAGTACCTATGATATCTGAGGAATGATCTGAAACCGGGAAAACTCTGTCTCCACGTTCTACTTTAAGATGGCAACCGTTTTTCTCAAAAAAGTCGCACACACTGTCATGATCAAAAGCATAGACAGCACTGTACAGGAATTTTGGATTACGGCATACATTGCCAAAGAACATATCGGTATCTGCATTGTTGGTTACATTGCATCTACCCTTGCCGGTAATATATATCTTTTTACCAGCTTTTTCATTTTTTTCGTATATAGTGACCTGCGCGCCACTCTCGGCTGCAGCAACTGCCGCCATCATTCCGGCGGCACCTGCACCGATAACTGCAATATTTTTCATATAACTCTCAACTTCAGTTATTTTTGTTGCTTATTTAAAAGACTGATAGGCAGCTTCCAAAAGACCTATCGAATCATCGTGACTTAAGTCATAGTCACCTGTAACAGCCATACAGCCGCTTCCGTGAATGAAGATCCACATTTTCATGAAAAGCTGTTCAGGCTCTCTTACGCCCTGGGTTCTAGCACGGTCAACTTCCTTAACAACATACTCCTGGCCTCCGTTGACAAGAGCATACATACTCTTATCTTCTTCGTTGCCACCTGATAAAAACAGGAGTCTGAAAAGATTAGGATACTTCTGGGCAAACTCGATATATGCCATACCAAGGTCTACAAAAGGTGTTTCGTTATTCTTAGGATAAGATGCATAGTAATCTTCGTAAAAAAGTGATGCCTTCTTAAAAACATCATCCTTGAGCCCCTCCATATTATCATAAATACGGAAAATAGGCTGTGTTGAACATCCCGCAGCTGCAGCAAGTTTTCTTGACGTTATTGCTTCATACCCCTCTTTTTTAGTGATCTTGAATGCTGCATTAACAATTTCTTTTTGTGTAATTGTTGCTTTACGTGACATTGTGCTCCCCCTTATGCAATTTTTTATAACGTCCGTTATCTATTTTACATTGTGTTACGGTACATTGTCAAAACATGATTGCATTAAAAATGGCTTTAATACAGCTCACAGCCTTTTGATCATCTCTCTTCGATCTTTTTCAAAAGCTCAGCAAGAACGATCTCAACATTCTCACATTCTTCATTTACAGTTATATCTGCATACTTTTTGTATAGCTTCATACGTTCGTCGTAAAGCTGCTCAAAAGTCTGTCCGGGGCGGATGACAACGCCGCGCTGCTTGATATCTGAAAGACGCTTAACAAGGCGGTCATAGTCTACATGCAGATATATAACTGTGCCGATCTTCTTAAAATGCTCCATAGCTTTTTCGCCATATACAGCACTTCCTCCTGTGGAAATAACTGTTTTCTGTGCATCTATTGAGGCATTAACTTCGTTTTCAATCTCGATAAAGCCGTCGATTCCCTCTTCTTCGATAATCTCGCTAAGCTTACGGCCCTGTTTTTCCTGGATCAGAATGTCAGAATCAATGAACTTATACCCAAGGACCTTGGCAAGGATAACACCAAGTGTGCTCTTGCCTGATGCCGGCATTCCTATAAGTATTATGTTGTTATTATTTGAATCATTATTCATTGCGTTTAAATTATTGTCACTCATTAAAAATCCTTACTCCTCGTAGCTTTTATGCGTAACTGTCACTTCCTTGTCCTCAACTTCAAGAACCGCATACATCTTCTTCATATCAGACTGCCTGGGAAGCGAGATGCTTCCGGGGTTAAGGATTATAAATCCGTCATCAAGGACTTCATAATGCGGAATATGGGTATGGCCATAGATCAGCATATCGCAGCCCTTACTCTGAGCGTAATACACCATCCTGTTCATATCCATTCCAGGATGACAATGTGTATTGCCAAGGGAATGACCATGAAGCAAAAGAATAGTCCTTCCGCCGAGTTTAAAAATCTTTTCAAGTGGAACATCCCTGCCGTAGTCACAGTTGCCTTTGACAACGTGGGTATAGTAGTCGACAGGTCCCAGTACGCTTTCAATAGTATCTTCAAGATCTCCGGCGTGAATCAGCACATTAAAAGGTGATTCATCCTTGATCTTCTGTTTCATATAAGCCTGCCTACCATGTGAATCACTGAACACAAGTGCCTTTATCATTATTTGCTCCTAATATTTATTTCTATTTCCCAGATACAGGATGTATCTAGTACATGTTTAGAAGTTCATGGATGAACTTCTATGTACGTTTTACAGGATGTAATCTAGAAATGTTTAGAAATGCATGGATGCATTTCTATTTCACCAGTCCGAATCCCAATCTGATCCGCCTGAATCCCAGGAATCATTGCTGTCCCAATCAGAATCGGAATCCCAATCGGAATCTGATGAAGACTTGAAGTTATCTTCATAATAATCACTGCTGGTGAATGAAGTATTTATATTTCCATCAGAGTATGAATATGAGCCTTCATAGTAGTCCGAAAACTCAGCTTCAGAATCTATATATGGATCGCTTCCGTAATAATACCAGTCATCAGCATAATAGTCGTAAGCATACCATGAATCTTTATAGCTATAATACGTCTCGCCATTTATCCTGTAATAGCCGTTTTTGTTATTGGGCATCATAGCTTTACCTATTACACCCATTACCAAAACTATCGCGATCAGTATAATGACATTCCTGATAAGCTTCTTCTTGTCTTCAGTGTGCTTCCTTAGATAATTCCATCCAATTACCAGAACTACGGGAATTAATGCAAAAAGTAAATATGGCACTGCCGAAGCAATATTAAAAAGCCAGCAAAAACCAATGAAGCCAAAAATTCCATAAGCTCCATAATCAGACAAGGTTTTCTTTTGCCCCGAGCCCCCAGAACTTCTTTTTGAAGGCTGATTTCCCTTTTGTCTTGCAATCTCATCTTTGAGCTTCTGGTACAGCTCATTAACAGCATATGACTCGTCTCCGCCCTGATATCTTACAGCTCTGGAGCCATCTGCCTTATTTTTATATACAATAAAATCACCCGAGTCATCCTTATAGATACCGAATGCTTTGGGCTCTTTTATATTTTTTCCGATAAAAAATCTTGTGGTCTCTTCCGGAGGTAGATGATGATCTACGTACCACTGCTTCAGCTGCTCAATTGTTGTAGGAACGCCTGATGCCTTCCTGACATTGTCATTGGGAGCGCCGCAATTAGGGCACTTCTCCAGTGTGTCATCATACTGAGAGCTGCAATAATCGCAAACTTTCTTCATAAGTTATACCTTTAACTAAACATCTAAATCATTAGTGCAAAAAGCAGATGCTGCAAAAGCCAAGGCTCACTATTAAATCCGGTGCAACAATCCATCTGCCATAAAAAGAGCCATTCCCCTAAGGAAACAGCTCTTTGATAATAGCACAAATTTATGCATTAAGCATTAACGATCTTACCAAAGTCAGGCTTAAGGCTTGCACCGCCGATAAGTCCGCCATCAATGTCAGGCTTTGAAAGAAGCTCTGCTGCATTGCCAGCGTTCATAGATCCGCCGTACTGAATACGAACTGCCTCAGCTGTAGCCTGATCATAAAGCTTAGCGATAAGCTCACGGATGAATCCGCAAACTTCCTGAGCCTGATCAGCTGTAGCTGTTTCGCCTGTTCCGATAGCCCAGATTGGCTCGTAAGCGATAACGAGTTCTTTAACCTGATCAGCTGTTACGCCGTCAAGATCCCATGTGATCTGTCTCTCGATCCATTCTTTGTAAGTACCAGCCTTACGAAGTGCAAGAGACTCACCACAGCAAAGGATTGGCTTAAGACCAGCAGCGAATGCCTTCTTAACCTTTGCATTGATAAGGATATCATTCTCACCGAAGATATCTCTTCTCTCAGAATGTCCCATGATAACGTACTTAACGCCTGCATCTACAAGCATAGGTGCAGAGATCTCACCTGTGAAAGCGCCGCTGTCTTCAATATAGAAGTTCTCAGCACCAACCTGTACGTTTGTACCAGCAACAGCTTCAACAACTGTTGTGATATCGATAGCAGGTACACAGTAAACAACATCTACGTCGTCGTTCTTTACAAGGTCCTTGAGCTCAGCGCAAAGAGCCTTTGCTTCTGAAGGAGTCTTGTTCATCTTCCAGTTACCGGCAATAATTCTTCTACGTGCCATGTTTATTATTCCTCCGAATTTTGATTGTTCATAAGCAGACTCGAAAATGCTACGCATTTCCTCGTTCGCGTTGCTCGTCATATTCGAAAACATGTATCTGTATGTAAGCATCCATCTACATGTTTTCTCATCTGACTCTGCTTATTCGCGCAAATTATGCTCTGTCGTCAGCAGCATATACACCAGGAAGCTTCTTGCCTTCAAGGAACTCAAGAGAAGCACCGCCACCTGTTGAGATATGGCTCATCTTATCAGCATATCCAAGCTGGTTAACAGCAGCTGCACTATCACCACCACCGATGATTGTTGTAGCGCTTGTCTCAGAAAGTGCCTTAGCAACTTCCTTAGTACCTGTAGCAAGAACAGGGTTCTCGAATACACCCATAGGTCCGTTCCATACTACTGTCTTAGCTGTCTTAACAGCCTCTGAGTAAAGAGCGATTGTCTTAGGTCCGATATCAGCACCCTCTCTGTCAGCAGGGATCTTGTCAGCATCAACAGTAATTGTCTCGATTGAAGGATTGTCGATCGGGCTAGGGAACTCAGAAATAGTTACTGTATCAACAGGAAGAAGGAGCTGCTTGCCAGCCTTTTCAGCCTTCTCCATCATTTCCTTACAATAGTCAACCTTAGTCTCATCAAGGAGTGACTTACCAACTTCATATCCCTTAGCCTTAAGGAATGTATAAGCCATACCACCACCGATGATAAGAGTATCGCACTTATCAAGAAGTGTGTTGATAACGTTGAGCTTATCAGCAACCTTAGCGCCGCCAAGGATAGCTACGAAAGGACGAACAGGGTTCTCAACTGCATTTCCAAGGAAGTCAATTTCCTTCTGCATGAGGTAACCAACTGCACATGTGCCGCCCTTCTTGCGAACATACTCAGTAACAACTGATACAGAAGCGTGTGCTCTGTGAGCTGAACCGAAAGCATCGCATACATAGTCATCGCAAAGCTCTGCGAGTTCCTGAGCGAACTTCTCGCCTGCTTCTTCAGGCTTTGTCTCTTCTTTGCCTCTGAAACGTGTGTTCTGAAGAAGAACAACATCGCCTTCAGCCATATCAG
>CAMVNV010000059.1 GCA_947168935.1 uncultured Butyrivibrio sp.
CACACCTGAAGATACATACCGTTGTACAGATGAGTGGTGTGGTGAGGGCGTTAAGTCGGTAAGAGATCAGCTTCAGGAACTTACATGGCTTGATATGATGCCGTGGCTTGACGTTGTAGAAGATGGAAGAGTTACGATCATTGAAGATGTCGAAAGTATAAAAGAAACTAACGACGAGCTTTATGAAAAGCTTCAACAATTTAATCCTAATGCCGTAATTATGGGCCAGCTTTCACATATGGGTGAAGATCTGGGCTTTTGGCTTGTTGTTAATCCTGCCTTGGAAAATATACAGAGTGTTTCTGCGATTTTCCAGGGTATTTTTTATCTTGTTGGTAACCTGTATCACAGTCAGGGTACTATCGAAAAATTAAAGGATATCGGCTTTACAGATAAGCTCACAGGCGCAGCTAATCGTAATGCTTTAACAAGAGATATAGAACTTTTTAGAGTCGGTGCTCCTCTTGCGATTCTTTTCGCAGACCTTAATGGTATGAAGGAGATCAACGATACTGAGGGTCATGAAGCAGGTGACAGGCTTTTGAAAAGGGCCTGTGATGCAATAAGAGAAGTTTTCCCTCCGGATTCGTTATACAGGATCGGCGGCGATGAATTCCTTGTAATTCTGTCTGATATTGAGAAGAATGAGTTCTTTGAAAAAGAGGTAAAGGTTCGTGAGAGCTTTAAGGCTCATGATGTTCAGGTTGCTATAGGTGCTGTTTATGCAGACAGCTATGCTAAAAATTTTGATGAGCTCAAGTCCCAGGCGGATGACCTTATGTACAAGGACAAGAAGTCATCCTATAAGACATTTGAAGAGGGTGAAGAAACCAGTAGCAGACCTGATGAAGTAATGGAAGTCTACCCTCAGGAAAATGGCTACAGAGTTATCTACTGCGTTCCTCACAAGTATGAAGACAGAGGCGGACGTGAGAAGACAGGTATTTTTTCCCAGAAACTGAATTCGATCGCAGATCACCAGATACATCCAAGTGATAAGCTTAAATATCTGGACTTTTGGAATGTGTCATCTCTTATTACCAATCTTGAAAAAAGACATAGAGAAGACGCTGCCATAATCAAGTACCGTGCACGTACAGTGGACGGCTTCTGGTGCTGGGTAGAAGAGCAGATCACCATGATGCGCCGTGGTAATAACAAGATAGTACTTATAAGTTCACTTCGTGATATTAGTGACCAAAGGGAAAGAGAGCCTATATCAGAGAACCTTACAAGCAGCTCTGAAGACTATGTCGCTCAAAAACAGCTCTATCTTAACAAGAAGTTTACTCAGCAGGCAGAAGACTGGCTGTCTCAAAGAAGAGAGGGTGAAGCTGTATGTACCATAGCTATGAACCTTGGACATCTTCGCCTTTATAATGATACCTTTGGAAGGGCTGCAGGAGATAAGCTTATACAGATGGCTACTGGTGCGGTGACCCAGGCTGCATATATGCTTCACGGCCTTTCAGCATATCTTGGCGGTGACAATTTCTGCGTACTGGGACTTATGGTTGATCATGGCACAGATGAAAATCTTGCAGATTATGTCAGGAAGAATTTAAGAGATTACCGCCTTGATGGAGGTTTTGCACCGGCAGTAGGAATCTATACCACAAGTGACAGAAAAGAAACCTTTGCGACCATGCATGATAGAGCCCTTATAGCTTTGTCTAACGTAAAGGATAATTATACTGAGCATGTACATGTGTACAGTGAAAGTGATTTTAGAACTGAAAAAGAAAGTAAGAGACTTCATGTTCAGGAAATACAGATGGCTCTTGTTCAGGAAGAGTTTAAATGCTATATGCAGCCGATAGTTGAGATAGATACAGGAAGGATCATCGGAGCAGAGTCACTTATCAGATGGCAGAGAGGTATAAATCTTTTAAGAGCAGAAAGCTTTATCGAGATTCTTGAAGAAAGCGGATATATTTTATCCCTTGATATAAGAATGTGGCGAAGTCTCTTTGGCTGGATGAAAGAGATGAAAGAAAAAGGCATCAATGTGCCTCCTTGTTCTATTAACATCTCTCATGTGGATTTTCATTATGTTAAAGTTGCTGAGACTCTGATCAAGCTTTTGAATGAGTTTGGAATAGATTCAAGACTTCTTTTGGTTGAGCTTTCAGAACTTACATATGCTGATGATCCTGAGAATATCAGCAGTCAGATAGATATTATGAGAAGTGCCGGAATACGTGTATTTATGGATGATAGTGGCTGCGGTTTTGACAGCTTCAGGATGCTCTATGGAACAGCGCTTGATGGTATCAAGATGAACCAGAGTTACCTTAGTATGCTTCCTATGGCAAGTAAGGCCTTTAACCCGGTTAAGATGATGCTGGATGTAGGAAGAGAAGGTAATATTCCTGTAGTATCAGAAGGCGCTGAGACAAGAGAGCAGGTTGAAAGTCTTAAGGCGATCGGATGTAAATATATCCAGGGTAACTGCTACTATCGTCCTATGACACTTGCTGATTTTGAAAAGCTCCTTATCAAAAAGGGTCATGGTAACGGATAATATTGAATATAGTTGTCAGATGTTTAGATATTGCCTTAGTTTGATTTTGCTTATTGCTGGCTGTACTGCTGGATATCAATGTCACCGTATTCGCCTGCAAGGTACTTGTCGTAAAGCTCCTGAAGATCTTCTACGTTCTCTTCAGAGAGATTCTCCTGAACATACTCGGCGGCGCTTTCCATATCACCATTTGAGACATAGGAGGTTATGGTTGAGACAGCTTCTGAATCTACGTTTTCTTCGATTATTGCATTGAGCTTTTCCTGATCCTCGGGTTCCATGGAATCAAGGACTTTTTCTACTTCTTCAGATGTAACGGATACGCCTGAAGATGCAGCTACCTGCTCTATTACGTTGGAAACAGCATAGTTTACAGCTTTTTTCTTAAGTATTGCATCCCATACTGCTACTTTGAATATGAATATTACAAGCCCAAGGATTACAAGCATTAAAAGGAACTGAACGAGCTTTGCTCCTGAGCTTTTCTTTTTTCTACGCTTTGCCATGTGTTATATTTCCTCCAAATTAGATGATAACCACAGAGTTGATTATAATGCAGGTGCAGGCTTAGCACAAGTGAGGCCCAAATATGATAAAGTATTATTGGGGGGGCGTAGGAACGGAATCATATGGACGCCATAGAGTGTCAAAAGGATATGATCATTTAAAATATATGGCTGGGGTAATAATTAAATGGTGAAGAATAGTAAATTCATTATAAATATTCTTTTGGTAATGGTGCTGCTTTGTCAGGCCTGCGGGCATTCAGAAGAAAAAACAGCTGTTAGCGGAACTTCTGATTCAGCTTCGTGTGTATTGACTTCGCCAGAAGGTAATTTGCGAAAAGATTCGGAATCTGGATTAAGTAGTTCAACTGATCGTAGCTCAGAAGACAATGCTGATGATGATAGTTCTACAACAGAAATATCAGTTAATGAAGAACAGGAAAATACAGAGAAAGAGACAAGTGACATGACACCGGAAATAAGCAGTGAAGATTTTTATATAACAACGATATCAGATGAGATATTTGCAAGGATGAAGGGTAAGTCCTATAAGGACGAATGCAATGTTCCCATAGAAGATCTTAGATATATTCATATCCTTCATAAGGATCTTGAAGGTAGTACTAAAGAAGGTGAAATGGTATGTCATGAAGTGATTGCACAGGACCTTCTGGAGATATTTGAGGAGCTATATCTGAATAACTATCCTATAGAGCGCATGGTACTTGTGGATGATTATGATGCAGATGATGAGACTTCAATGACAGCTAATAATTCTTCCTGTTTTAATTACAGGTGCATATCCCATACTACTACCATATCCAAGCATGGTCTTGGCATTGCAGTAGATATCAATCCTTTGTATAATCCCTATACCAAGATCGTTAATGGTACAAGGACAGTTGAGCCGGCAGCAGGTGCTCCTTATCTTGACAGGGATGCAGACTTTCCATACAAGATCGATGAAAATGATCTGTGCTATAAGCTTTTTATAGAGCATGGTTTTGAGTGGGGAGGTAGCTGGACTAATTCCAAGGATTATCAGCATTTTGAGATGCCTGATTCAGTAGCTAAAGAATTAAGGGCTAAATACCAATAGACATTGTAAATTAAAAGAACGCTTTTACCTGATGTGGTGGTAAAAGCGTTCTTTTTTATTTGAGATTAATTAAATAATAATTTATAGACTGCGAATAAGATGCAGATAAGTGTAAAGAGTATAGTACCTACATTGATAAATGCGATGGATGAAAGATCCCCTGGCTTAATTTCATACTCGGTATGCTCAAATTTAATATCTCTTTTGATCAGAGTATAGATCAGGGATACAATTCCAAGTCCTAACATAGCATAATAAAAATACTCGTACACTGCCGGTGCAAGCGGAGCTAAAACAGATGATGATGCGTTAACTATCATATGCATTATGATAGTGAGGATCACATTTCCCGTTCTGACATATACATATCCTAAAATAATACCTATAGCAAAAGCATAGAATATCTGATACAGATTGCTATGGAACATTCCAAAGGCAAATGCCGAAAAGAATATTGCCATAAACTCTCCATAACGACGGATCCTGTCAATCAAGATCTTTCTGAATACCAGCTCTTCAAATATTGGAGCAAGTACAGCTACCATGATCATTGTAAGTACATCAGATCCGGATATGGCATTGTTGATAAAAGTATTCTGAGCTTCTCCGTCTGTTAACAAGGATGCCAGGTAATTACTGAACAAGGAAAGTACATATGTTACAGGGAAGATTATAAAAATCGCTCTTAAATACTGACTTTTACTAATATGTCCCTTCACTTTGTAAAGTGAGTCATTTGAAAACTGCATTATAAGAGCAAATGCCGGAACTGCGATAACGTATATTCCAATGATGTTAATTACAGCAGAAAATGTCAGGCTACTATATACATCCGTAATATCAATGTGTTTATGGGCAGCAATAAACTGGCCAAGAACCTGCGCAACAAGGCTACTGATAGCATTTCCACAAAGGAGAAGCACAAGAAGTGCAAACCCTGCAATGGTATAGGCTTTTTTAGCTTTATCCACTTTTTCGTAATAATAGGCAGATGTTGCTGTATCCTTCTTAGTAAGGTCTTTGCTTTCATTATCTTCATCAGATGACTTTGAAAAAGTTTTTCCTGTTATGGCACTGCCGATCTCTGCAAGAAGACCCTTGGTTCCCTTCTTAAACAGTCTGTACTTATAAACTCTTCCTGCGATCATAGCCACAAGAACTGAGAAGGCTATAAGAAGAGTAAGGTACACTACATATTCAACAAGGCCTATCTTGGCACAGAGAACATCTCCCGGCAGCGTGAATGCACTTGTAAATGGAATGATCCTGATAATTGCAAGAACAAGCTTTGAATTATCTGCTATAGGAGGTATGTACATGGATCCAAAAAATCCAAAGAGCATGATCATTACAGAGATACCGGTGGTTTGTGTCAGATCTTCAGGAGTAGCTGCAAATGATGCAAAAAGGGCTGATACACAGCTGTAGAAAAGAAATGCCACAAGTAAAGCAATCAGGGAAAGGATTGCAAGTAATATGAAGCTTTTTGTAAAGCTTCCTTCCGGTAACATTTTTACAAAAAGGCCAAAGAAATCCGGACTTTCTGAACTTGTAAAATTCTTTACAAAGAAATCACCAAATAATAATCCAAGGCTGCCACATACTATCCACACGAAAAGCTGCAAAACAGCTTCGCAGAAGATAGCAGTAACCTTACCAAAAATAATTCCGGATGGCTCAGCCAGTGTAAGCAAGTATTCCATAAGCTTGGAGGTCTTTTCCATACTTATTATCTGACCAATACTCTGTCCGTAGAATAATACGAGGAAGTATAAGACCATAATTACCATCAGTGGAACCAGATAAGCCAAGGCGTTAGTTTCTTCTTCGGCTTCGTCAGCTTCTTCGGCTGTTACCTCATTTATATGAAGATCACTAATGGCAATATTCAGATTTCCTTCTGAAATTCCGGTGTTTTTGATCTTTGCTTTTTTGACAGCATCTGAAAAGTCCCATGCAAATTCTGAACCGTCGCTCCCTCCTGCAGTGCTTTCACTGGGAACATATACTGTAAGATCGCAGGTATCTTTGCTTTCTGCAATTTCCAGAACAATAAAGTTTCCTGCGTGTTCGCCAAGACTATCAGGATTTTTGGCAGCGTCCTCTGCGCTCATTCCAGTTACCTCACTGATCGTAAGGTATGGGTAATCCTTCTTGTGCTTTTCTATAAAGCTGTCAGTATCTAGAGAAAGATCTGTTTCGTTAACAATAAATACATTCTTGAGGTCATTGATCTGTGCGTCCTTATCAAATGCTCCAGCTATTAAAACCTTGGAAGCTGCTGCAGCGATAAAGATCACTATACCTATGATGACCGTAGTAGAAATAAATTTTTTGCCTTTAATGGCTTGTTGTAGAGTGAATTTTAATATTTTAAGCCAGTTTTTCATTCAACCACCTGCTTTTTCATAAGTGTAACTATGTCTTTGATCTTGAGTCTCTTACCCTGGAATAAAAGCATAGACTCATAAACTACTGATGCCAGAACAAATGTGGCAACTGTAGTGATAATGATGATAACAAGACTTGCAAGTCCTAATAAAACGCTGAGCTTTCCTGTCAGTACAAACATAGGAGTAATGAAAACCCCTGTTAACGGGAATAATGCAAGAAAAGTCTTTATGCCGTCATAACTACTTGAAAAAAGCAATGTCATGATCATGAACATGTCGGAATAAAGACATACTAATAAAATAAAGCTGTAAAGCTTAAGTGCATCCTGCAGTTCATCAAGCTTTGATACGCTTGCACCTGTCAAAGCTCCGATTATTGAGTAAAGAGCAATTCCAGCAAGGAAGTAAAGAACTGCTATCAAAAGTTTAGAAATGGTAACTGTTCCCCAGATAGAAGCTGTTGTAACTACGCTGCCAGAACCCTCGACTGAGGCGGTACTTCCTGTCATAAGGAATACGCATATAATCTGAGATAAAAAGTAGCATGAGTAACCAGCAAAAAATGTAATAAATGTTTCAAGAAGTCTTGCCGCGAGTTTACCGGATAATAAGGCAATAGGTCTTGTTCCTGTTAAAAGGAATTCAATAACTCTTGATGATTTCTCTGTAGCAACAGAAGTGGAAATAGTACCAACTGCCATGTTTATTATCATAAACAGAGCCATCATTCCGCCTAATGAGCCTAAATAATCATTAGAAGATAAGCTTCCGGCATCATCGTAGAATGATCCATCTTTGCCTGATTTCATAACGGTAACATTGAATTCTTTTGACAGATATTCAAAGTCTTCTTCGCTGACATCGAGGTTTCTAAGGACCTCATCTCTGTAATATGCAGTAAAGTCTTCCTCAAAGCTTTGAAGAGCTGAATCACTTATGCCGGATTTTTTAGAAGTAACGATAGTTAGATCAAATCCTTTTTCACTGTCATAGTCTGTCTTTATAACTATATTATTATGTCCTGTAGCTTCTTTGAGAGAGTTAACCGCATCATCATATGACATGTCGCTGTCTGTGATCAGTTCGACATCTGCATATTCATCCTTTTGATTTAATCCCTCATAAGTTACAGAAAGACCTGTTTCATCATAAAGGTATACTGATTCTATAGGTGATGCAGCAGGAGCGCTTTCTTTAGCGCTATCATCGCCTTTAATATTTCCAATAATGACCATGATGGGCATTGCCAAAAGAGCTATGGCACATATTATTGCAAGATAGATTTTAAAGGCTGTCTTTTTAATGCCGGTCATAAACTCAAATAAAAAGACCTGCTTAAATCCTCTGAAATCATTTTTATTCACTTACTTTTTCCTCCACCTTGCCTGTTTCAATCTCATCGGCGTTTTCTAAAGCACCTTCGCCAACACTTTCAATGAAGATCTCGTGAAGTGAAGGCTCTCTGAGTTCGAATCTTACGATGTTTTTGTTGGTATCACTAAGCTGTTTTAAGAGAGCTCTTGCTTCATCTTCACTCTTAACCTTGAGATGAATTCCGGCAGGAGTATCGTTTACAACTTTGATGCCAAGAGTGCTTATAGTATCTGAAATATCCTCATCGCACTTTACAAAGAGGTTAACTCTTCCATAAGACTTTTTGATCTCGTTGAGATTGCCGTGAACTACAGCTTTGCCTCTTGTGAGAATTGTGATGTCCTCACAGAACTCTTCAATAACAGGCATCTGGTGAGATGACATGATGATATATTTCTGCTTGTCGATCTCTTCTCTGATAACACTCTTAAAAAGATCTGTATTTACGGGATCGAGACCGGAAAGAGGCTCGTCAAGAATAAGGAATTCAGGATCAGAGATAAGCGCAGCCATAAGCTGAATCTTCTGCTGATTACCTTTGGACAGCTGTTCTGCGAGAGTTGGCTTAAACTTTTTACCTTTTTTTCTCTCAGGGAAAAGATATTCGGTAACCTTAAGTCGCTCTCCCCAGTATTTGATCCTCTCCATTGCAACATCAGTAGAAAGACCCTTGAGTGATGCAAAATATAAGAGCTGGTCCATAAGTGAATATTTAGGATATAAACCTCTTTCTTCTGCAAGGTATCCTACATTAACTTTGCGTGTATCAAAGTTCTCTCCGTTAAAAAGAACTTCGCCATGATCTCTGGAAAGAATACCGAGCATCATACGTATAGAGGTTGATTTGCCTGCACCATTTGTTCCAAGAAGGGCATATACTCCGGGATTCTTCAGCTCGAATGAAAGATCCTCAACTGCCTGCTTGTCCCCAAATTTTTTTTGCAAATGTTTAACTTCAAATGACATATGATATCTCCTCAATAATACTTGTATTGATAGTGCTACAAGTATCAATTGTAACAAAAAACGTGCGAAACTCCAACACAAAAAAGAACATTTGATATTATAATAATGGCTCATTTCGGGAAACGAATTTTGTGAAAATGCCATAGTATACCAATTGTATACAAGAGACAGGGAACTATTTTCTGAGGATGATCCATATAGTTGTATTTAGGAATGGCTTATTATAAACTAATTAGGAAAGTTTTTAAGTTAATAGCAGTGGAGGAGAGTTATTTATGAGTAAGGACTACGTACTTAGCTGTTGTTCTACAGTTGACTTGCCAAAAAAATATTTTGATAAAAAAAATATTAAATATATTTGCTTCCATTATCAGCTTGATGGTTTTGATTATTTAGATGATCTTGGTGAATCAATCTCATTGGATGATTTCTATAAGGCAATGCAGAATGGTGCTGATACCAAGACTTCACAGATCAATGTTGAAGAGTACGAAGAGTATTTTGAAAGTATATTAAAAGAAGGAAAAGATATCATTCATGTAACTCTGTCTTCTGGAATTTCAGGAACATATAATTCTGCAAATATTGCAAAAGAGATGTTACTTGAAAAATATCCTGATAGAAAAATAGCGGTCATCGATTCACTTGCTGCTTCTTCCGGATATGGTCTTTTGATAGACATTCTTTCTGATAAAAGAGATCAGGGCCTTAGCTTTGAAGACCTTTGCACATATGCTCTTGATATGAGAAACAAGATCCAGCACTGGTTCTTCTCAACAGACCTGACCTTTTATATTAAAGGTGGAAGAGTTTCTAAGACAGCTGGTTTTGTTGGATCAATGCTGAATATATGTCCTCTTCTTAACGTTAATATAGAGGGAAAACTCATTCCGAGAGAAAAGGTTAGGACTAAGAAGAAGGTCTTCCAGAGAGTTGTGGAGATCATGGAAGAGAGAGCGCTTGGCGGTCTTGATTACAGCGGCAAGTGCTTTATATCACAGTCTGCGTGCAGGGAAGATGCAGAGGAAGTGGCTGGTCTCATAGAGGCAAGGTTCCCGAAGCTTAATGGTAAAGTTATGATCAACGATATCGGAACAACTATCGGAAGCCACACAGGCCCTGGAACTGTCGCAGTCTTCTTCGTTGGAGACGAAAAGGATAAGTAAAGCCTTCAGGCTGTGTTTTTTTGTTTGTCGCCTATCGTGTCGAGACGCCGGCATGGGTGGCAAGGATTTGCAAGACCCCCAAATCCTTGCCACCCATGCCGGCGTCTTGGCTTGATGAGCTGGGGGTTGTTGCACCAGTGTAACGATTATTGTTCATTTTGAGTTGTAAAATGTGGAAATAAAGACTTATTGCATCAAAAATGCTTTATTATCTATTATTTGATGCGCCGATTCTTTTTACAATTTGGTAAAATACATCAATTCTTCTATTGATTCTTGGTTTTGATGCTTGAATCAGTCTAAGGGCCATTTATTAGTTTCATATAATTACTGATAATGCATCAATTTTTGAGTTTCTTTCAAAATTGATGCATTACGTAAAAATCAGCTATGAATGAGTTCATCAATTATTAGTGATATTGAACTTTTTGATGCAAAGTATTAGAACAGGTCAAACTTACCGTTTTTTCTGGCACAGCGTTCTGCGTATTCGAAGACTGTTCTTGCGAGGAGAGCATAGATTAAGCCTGTTGCAAGTTCTCCAATAAGCAGAATCCAGAAGGCTTTTGATTTTTCGGCAAAAAGGATATTCATAGCTGTTGTAGAGCTTCCGTCAAAGAGGATATTCATGGCTGTTGTGGAGCTTCCATCAAAGAGGCTGTTCATAGCTGCTATTGTTTTGGTTAAGGGCATGAGCAAAGAGATTATTCTGCCTGGGAGTGGGAGCTGGGATACAGGGAACTCGGCTCCGGTGAAGATCATCATTAGGTAGCTTACTATGTTGAGGATTAGGTGCATGCTGTCGCTTATAAGGCCCAATGATGAAAGGAAGAGACCAAAGCAGGTGGCTGATATCATGGCGCAGATTATGGTTACTGCAACCATAAAAAGGTTTATTCCTGTAAAGTCAACTTTGAAGACTATGGCGCCTACAATAAGGCCGCAGACTGATGCGCAGATTGCGAAAAACGCGGGGAATACTCCGCTTGCTAGTATAAGTGGGAGCTTGGCGCAGGGGGATGCTATTATTGATCTGAGTCTTCCAAAGTATCGTTCTGATACAAATATATTTCCAAGTCCAAAGATGCAGGCGTTTGTACAAAGTAAAAATGCATTTCCTATTACCCAGTTTGTCAGGTTACTTGTTTTAAAGCTATAGGATGCAATCAGGCAGTAGAAGATGAGGGTTATAAGGGGGTATCCTATTTGCATTAATACAAATCCTTCTGCTTCGAAGGCGGCTCTTCTTCCTTTGTGATACAAATATGCCTGATCGAAAAATCTTTTTATCATTATGCTACCTCCAGCGTCGCAGCGATCCTTACGCGGCGATCTATTTTTTTATAAAGAAATACCGAGATGAGGGTATAGATAATTGTTAGTAGTATGAGGATAGACATCTTTTCCCAAAAAAGGGTGGTGTCTATAACTCCCCATACTGCCATTCGCATAAGTTCGACTGCGTAGGTGGGTGAGAGAATATAGCTTATTATGCGTACTTGAGGGGCGAGTACTGATACTGGGAATACGAAGCCGCATATAAGGCTCATGGGGATTTCTATACAGTTCATATATAGCTCAGTCTTACGTGATAATGTCAGAAGGCAGGCTATGACTGAGGAAATCACGATAAAGGTTATGACGGAGGCAAGGAGTGCTATTAGAAAATAGCCGGGGCTTTCCAGCACAAGGTCTATTCCAAAGAGGATCTTGGCAGTTGCCAGTGATATTCCAAGGGTTAGAAGTGACATAAGTGTGTTTCCTATTATTTTCCCAAGGATGATTATTGGAAAGCTTGTGGGAGCTACGAATATGAGAGATAGGGTTCCACTGTATCTTTCTCTGTTGATATCTCCCGCTGAGGAAAAACAGATGCAGCCCCAAAGGCCCATAAGTCCTGCGCCAAGTACTACGTAGGCCATGAAGTTTTCTTCTCCGGAGTTTTTATACATTTCGTATAGGAGGATGGTGTTAAGCATGGGATTAGCAAGGAGGCAGAATCTGAACATAGGCCTAGCAAAGGATTGTTTCATCTGCACTATCATGGTGCTGAAAATTACTCGAAATATCATTCTGACACCTCCTCGATAAGTTTTACATAGGCATCTTCAAGTGATAGTGAATCGCCTTTAATTTCTTCCGGTGTTCCGCCATATATAACTTTACCCTTATTTATGATCACAACACGGTCGCAGAGCTCTTCAACTTCAGATAAATTGTGGGTTGTGAGGAGAACTGTTTTGCCCTGAGCTTTTAACTTTCTGATTATATCTCTGAGCATTCTGGCTCCAACGGGGTCAAGTCCTACTGTCGGCTCGTCCATAAAAAGGATTTCAGGATCATTAATAAGACCTCTTGCTATCTGGAGTCTTTGGATCATGCCCTTGGAATAAGTTTCAACAAGGTCATCGGCGCGGTCTTTAAGATCTACCAGTTCTAGGATATTGTCGATGCGCTCTTTCTGAAGGTTAGCGGGGATAAGGTAGAGATTGGAAAAATACCTTAGATTGTCTCTTGCTGAAAGTCTTCTATATACGCCCATTTCACCGCCGAAGATGAAGTTGATCTTTGACCTTATATTTTTCTCTTCTCCAAAGGTCTTATAGCCAAGGACCTGGCACTGGCCTGATGTCGGAGCAAGAAGGGTGGTGAGCATTTTGATTGTGGTAGTCTTACCGGCTCCGTTTTGTCCCAAAAGCCCGAAGATCTCACCTTCATATACGTCAAAAGAGATTCCATCCACGGCTTTAACTATGTTTTTGTTCTTTTTAAAAAGACCACTTTTCTTGTGATATTCCCTTTTTAGATCTTTAACACATATTACTTTTTCCATGACTAATCTCCTTTGTTCGATGATGATAGAATTAGATTATTATAGAAAAAGAATAAAGTCAACAAAAAACGGAGCATTTCTGCTCCGCTTACTCTTTATATGTTAAGGTCTTTTTTTACCATATCAAATATTTCATTTATCCGGTTACTTGCTATTCCATAGTACTTGGAAGTTTTTACTGGCTCCTCAGTAATAAGGCCGCTTTCCTTAAGCCCGGTCATGTGATGGGAGATAGTGGATGGGGCAAGGTTTAGTTCCTTAACTATATCCTGACCTTTCATGGGGCCTTTTTGTGACAGGACCTTAAGAATCTGATATCTGGTCTCATCTGATAATGACTTAAGCGCTGTCACTGCATCCTGCATATTGTTTTGAGCTTCTAAGATGTTGCAAAAAAGGATCTGCTTGTTGTGCTTTGTTCCATTTTCATAGAATAAGCGAAGTGCCCTTTTGGGAAGCAGCAGGGACGGGACAAAGTAAAAAGTTTCGTACGGTCCGCGGTTATGGAAAGTCTTGCCCATAAGCTCCTGAGAATATTGAAGGGGCTTGTCTTTTTCAAGGCTTCTGGTAAGGGTATCTTTAAATTTTGAAAACTCGCCTTTGCGGGCCTTAATAGCTTTAATTAGAGCAGGCGTATTTAGATCTTTGACTAATGAAAAGAACTCGTCGGTAAACTTCCTGTTCTGTCGGATAAAAGTAGTGAGGCCAAGGAAACTTTTGCAGAAGTCGCTTACTTTGGAGTAGAGTTTGTCCAAAGCTTTATCATCGGTGATGCTGTCAGCGATATCCTTCTGCGTGATCTTGCCAAAATAAGACCATGCGGCCATTTTGAAGATTCTCTCATCATCAGGCATGGAAACAGTGTATTCATAAAAACTGTCTGCGGAGAACTGCTCATCAAAAATATCCAGCATGATATCGGTGATATTCCACAGATAAAGCTCCTTGACGGCGTCAAAGGTCTCAAATAAAAAGCGGTAGCGTTTTTTTATGTCACCTATCTTATCAGCGCCAAAGATGTTGGAGAATTCCTGGTGAAGCTGTTCTCCACTAAGAAGACATAAAGCTCCGAAAATGGGCTCTGTCTCTGGAGTAAAAGCGTATATGCTGTTTGGGGTAATATTCTCAAATTGCATGTTATTGCCTCGGTTTTGTTATTTCTATGGGTATCGAATAAGTTAATGATAGCACATGTGTATGTGAATTAGAAATTTGTGAATTAACCTATCGAATATTAACCTATCGAATATTAACCGAAAAAGCCCTGCGAAATATCTTTTCTTTTGTATAATGGATAATAGTTTGGATATTGGTGCGCAGAATATCATAGACATGGAGTTATGTGGCTGATATTTACAGCCTAAGTCAGAAAGTGAGAATTGTATGAGCAAAACAGAAATAGTTGAATTGACCGTTTTATGCTTGATTCAGGACGGCGAAAAGATATTATTACAGAATCGTGTAAAAAAGGATTGGAAAGGATATACTCTTCCCGGTGGACATGTTGAAGCTGGGGAGTCTTTTGTGGACGCAGTTAAGCGCGAAATGAAGGAAGAAACAGGACTTGATATATTAAATCCAAAGCTTGTTGGAATAAAGCAGTTTCCATTTAAGAATGAGGAAGGTGTTGACTGCAGATATATTGTTCTGTTATTTAAGGCTGAAGAATTTAAAGGAGAAGTGGTATCTTCTTCAGAAGGAGAGATGACGTGGGTTAGATATGAACAGCTCTCTAGCATGGATACAGTCGATGATCTCGAAGATCTCCTTGATGTATTTAATAATCCTGACCTTACAGAATTCCAGTACCTTGTTGATGGCGATGTATGGACGGTATCCAAGAAGTAATTAAAAAACCGATACCACTCAGCATTCTATGTCGGGTTTGGGGCCTCTTGTTACGTTACTATTTGGTTAGACAAAGCGATGGGAGATTAGTACATGGATTGGATTTCAGGAATGCAAAAGTCGATTGATTACATGGAAGAACATATTTTGGAAGATATGGACTATGAAGTAATCGCGGCTCAAAGCTTTTCATCAAGCTATCATTTTCAACGCGTTTTCAGCATTGTCTTTGGCATGAGTATTGGCGAATACCTTCGTCGAAGACGCCTTTCTCTTGCAGGTGCTGAACTTTCTTCTGGCAATATCAAGGTTATAGACGCGGCACTTAAATATGGCTATGAAAGTCCGGACAGCTTTGCAAAAGCATTTCAGAAATTTCATGGAATACTTCCTTCGCAGGTAAAGGGTAAAAGTTCATCCATAAAATCTTTTACCAAACTTGAACTGAAAATATCGATAAGTGGAGGCACGTCTATGAATTACAGAATCGAAGAAAAACCAGAAATGATATTAACCGGATTCCGAACCCGTTTCAAAGGTGAACCATATGATGAAGAACGTGTTGATCAGGAAGAGAAAATATTTATAACAACACGTGGAAAACAGTGGTTTTTGATCGGAGCAAGTGGCAATAGTGATTGCTATACTTTTACAAGAAATCAGGGAACTGATGGTTACGACTACTATATTTGCTATGAACTGGATAAGTGGGAACGAGAAAACTTATATAACAGAGATGTCACAGGCGTAGACTTTGTTGATGGGCTGGGATTTGAAGAGATTGTTATTCCCAAAGCAACTTATGTAGTTTTTGAGACTAAAGATATAGACAAACCTATTGATGATTATGAAAAGCTTCTTAGACAGAGAATCGATATAGTCACTGAATGGATGCCGAGTCTTGGCTTTGAACTGGCCGATGCTCAGGAACTCATAGCCTATCACTGGAATCCAAAAGCTGAACGTTGCGTGCAGATATGGTTACCAATTAAGAAAAAATGAGCAAAAGCCTCCGATAAGGAGGCTTTTCTATTGCAAGTATTGTTTTGACTATTATAATTTCTTTGCTTTAACCATAAACATAAGTTCAGTGATGTCTTCTCTCTGATGCTCCATGTATCCGTTTAAGATAAATCCGCTTTTGATAAGACCGCCAAGATATTCTTTCATGGTGTGGCCATATTCGATCCAATCAGAATCGTCGAAATCTTTAGAGCACCAGGGCATTTTGTGAACAGCTTTGTAGTAACCGCCATTTTCATCATTTATCCAGTCGCACACGTAATTGATGGGATTTGGAGCCATGATGATGAACTCGCCACCAGTTTTTGTGACTCTGTAGACTTCTTTAAATACGACATCAAGATCCGGGATGTACATAAGTGATGGCGGGTTAACCACAAGATCAAATGTATTATCTTCAAACTGTGACAGGTCACACATATTTCCCTTTACTATATCAATTGAAAGGTTTTCGGATTTTGCAAGCTCGCGGTCCTTATCCAGCATCTTGTCGGAGATGTCTATAACAGTAACTTCGGCACCTGCGCATGCAAGAAGTGGAGCCTGAAGTCCTCCTGCACCTGCAAGGCATAAAATTTTCTTGCCTTTGATATCTGAGAGCCATTCCTTAGGAACTTCTCTGTCATAGAAATGAAGGACCAAGTTACCATTTCTTGCAGCATCAAGCTCTTCCTTGGTGGCGCATGCAGTCCAATCTGCGTTATTTATAACAAGATTATCTATATTCTTTTCAACCTGATCAAAAATATTATCCATGTCAAACCTCTTTTCCTAGCCAAAACTATTTTTCATTATATGCGATAATACAGGCTTTGTGGGAAGTTTGGTGATAATACTTTGGGAAATAGAATTTGAAGACCATTCAACTGCAAGTTGAGTGATATAAAGTGCGCGGTTATTGAAAGAAAGGGCAATACAAGATAATATTCAACTATCAGCTGATAATAATATCGGAGGATTTAAAAATGAATATTAATTTGGGAAATAAAATAAAGAAACTACGCACCGAGTGTTCGGTTACACAGGAAAATCTGGCGGAATATTTGGGAATATCATTTCAGGCAGTAAGTAAGTGGGAAACAGGCACCACAATGCCGGATATAACCATGCTTCCAAGGCTGGCGGCTTTCTTTGGAGTAAGGATCGATGAGCTTTTTTCCATTGATCATGATGACGAATTTGAGCGAATCGATAACATGTTACAGCGCGAAGCTATGACGGATCAGAACTATGCTTATGCGAAAAGGATTCTGGACAGTATACTAAAAGAAAACCCGGATGACGTTGAAGCTATAAAAAGATATGCAAAGATATATCTTTCTAAAACCAATTCTGATCTGTTGAAGGCAGGATCACTGCTGGAAAAAGCTATGGAACTTACACCGATGGATGAAGAGATCTTTTCATTATATCGCGCAGTACGCGGTGGAAGCGATTATAAATATCACAGCGATAACGACTGGTTCATAAGAGTGTGCGAACCTTATGCTCAGAAATATCCGCAGAACAGCCAGCTTTATCGCATGCTGATAGAAGCTATGATTGGGAAAAAATATTATGATAGAGCAGAGCACCTTCTGGAAGCTTCGAAGTTTACTGGTGATGACAGGAACATGCATAAAGTTCTTCTTGGAGATATTGCTCTTGCAAAGGGAGATGAAAAAGAGGCCAAAGACTTATGGTCAGAGATTCCTGAAGATGATTGGCTTGGACAGTATGAAATAGGAGAGAGGTATAACCGCCTTGGTGATTATGAAAAGGCGATTGAATGCTTTGATCATTCATATGAAGCACAGGAAACTCCTCACAAGATGGATATGATGTATTCAATTGCGTTTCTTTATAAAAAACTTGGAAGATTCTCTGATGCCAAGAAAGAATGGGAGCTTATTGCAGAAACTCTTATAAAGGAATATAACATGCCGGAGGATTCCAATGACATCCTTTGGGCAAAAAGAGAAATTGAAGCATTATAATAATAGCCCCCAGATTTTGATATGTACCCCTTTCACTGGATTCGTCCAGTAAAAGGGGTACATATCAAAATCTGGGGGTTATATTTATTTACTGAGATAACCTCAAATGGTTCTCTTGTAAAGTTGAAGTAGCTGACAGTCTAATGAACTTAATTTAGATTAATAATGTAATGCTGCTTGATCACTCCGTCTTCTTCGAACTCATCAACCAGCTTCCCACCACAGCTTATAGCAGTTGCAGCAGAAGCGGTATTATCTTTATCACAGGAGACGATGACTTGCTCTAAATCGTGCTGCCTTGCATATGCAAGGCAAAGCTGTAACTGTTTTGTACCATATCCTTTGCCCCTTTCAGAAGGCCTTATTCCATAGGCGATGTGTCCGCCATCTTTTATATCATCTGTTAATGAGTGATGAAGCTTAATGCAACCAATCAGTTTGCCATCGGATATGCGCTTTGAAAAGAAAGTACTTGTCTGTATAGGCCTTTCCTGGCTTGCGGTCTTTATTGATATTATGTGGCCGAGCCATTCATCAAAATCTTCATAAAATGCCAGACCGCCGCTTCCATGAACCTGCATATCTCCAAAGTCAAAATGTTCTTTCTTGTAATCCAGAATCTCATCTTTTAATTCTTCAGATGGTGCTACCAAAATAAGATCATCTTCAGTTTTGAGATTTTGGATAAAACACAGCATGTTCTTCTCTGTTTCTTCCGGGTAAGTGAAAGTGCACTTATCAGCAATACTGCATCCAACTTTGTGCCAGAGAAGTGTTACGGCATCGAAAGCATTCCATATTTCTTTATAATCAGCGGAAGGATAAGTCTTTTTGTACAGATCAAAAAGCTCTTTTTCCAAAAGTTTTTCTATGTTGCTATCGAGTATTCCCATATCAACAGGAGCGTCATTCTTAAGATAGATATGCCAACGCAGCATTTTGTTTAGAAGATCCCTTACCGCGATATTCAGATAGAACATGGCAGAAGGGAGCTCTTTACGCAGGGTATACTCTGCAAAGGTCTTAAGCACCCAGAAGAATTCGTTACAGGTTCCAAGGAATTCTTTTTCTGAAGGAGTATCTGAAAAAAGAGTCTGTGTCTCTTCCAGTCGTTCAATCTCAGGAAGGATACCGTCTTTATCTAAAAGTTTTTTATAGGTATCGCCCATCCAGACATTATCATGTGTCTGTTCTCTGTTGTACCTTGATAAAAATGAATCCTTGTCGATAGAATCTATTACTATAGTCAGGCCATCTTTAAAAACCATAAGATGTGCCTTGGTATTGGGGAACATTTCAGGATAGTTCTTATCTCCTCGATATAGAAGAATCCTTTCTCCAAGGCTGTTTTCAAATATATCATTTTCATACTTGGAAACATCATTCACGATAAAACAGAACTCAAAATAGTGAAGATAATCTCTTTTAGGAAGAAAGTTTGAACGTATAACAGCCCTCACGCAGTCATCAGAATTAGCTATATCAATAATATTGTTAAGTATCTCTTTTTCGGTTCTCATTTAGCCCCCCTCACAAGCTCAGATTAAGCATTTCTACGAAAATCATATCCAACATTATACATCAAATACTATTGACGTAGCCCTTGGGACAAGCTTTAATCTTTGAAGCTAGCGGGGTAGAACAAAATCTTCAGGAAATGATCATTCAAAAGATTTGTAATTGATGTATTACAGGTAATAAAAACTATTATTGTCAAAAAGAGATGACTTCATGATCATCTCTTTTTAGTTGTGGAAGAGGGTGCAGACTTGTATGTCTTCCCCATGCTTGACAGAAATATTGTCAGGTAATATATTCGATTTAGAACATAAAATGTGTTTAACCATAATATAAAAAGAGGAAATTTATGTTAAGCGTTGTAAGATAATTCATTGCAATACGGCTACATGATATTGCAATGAGCATAAGGATTCAATGAATCAATATGTGTAAGTTAGTGGTGAAATCTACTGGCTTATTTGATTACGCTTAATAATATTATGGTAAAAGCCGCATTTTATGTGGATTATTTTTGATATGTTTGATTTTATGAACCATGATATCTTGGCGTAAGATGTCATGGTTTTTTATTGTTCAAATTAGAATGATATGCATAAATGGAGGAAAAAAGAATGATAGATAACTTAATCATAAGAGCAGAAGAACCTGCTGATTACAAAAATACAGAACTAATGGCTATGCGCAGCTTTTTTAACAAATATGGACCTGCGGCTGATGAGCACTTCCTTATAAGGATCATAAGAGAATCCAAGGATTACATCCCACAGATAAGCAGGATCGCTGAGTATAATGGCCGCATAGTCGGAGCTGTTTACTACACTAAGGCTTGGATAGTGGACGGTGATGTGGCGCATGACATAGTCACCTTTGGACCACTGGCGGTAGAGCCCACCATGGAAGGTAATGATATTGGCGGAGCACTTATGCGCGAAACCATAAAGCTTGCAAAAGAGGCAGGCTTTGCGGGAATAGCTTTAATGGGCGAGCCATATTATTATCCACGCTTTGGATTTGAGCGCGGATCAAAGTATGGAATTACTGATGAACAGGGTAACAGCTTTGACGCATTAATGGTTCTTCCACTTAATAATGACTTTTCAAATATCAAAGGAAAACTCATTGAGAGCAAGGACTTTGAAAAGCTTGAAGACAAAGAAAGACTTGCAAAGATCAATGAAGAGTTTCCTAAATACCGCGTAGTTAAAGTACAGGAAGGTTTTATGCAGATTTTTGAACAGCACCTTGGAGTTGTTGAAGCAGTAGAAGATGGCAGAATCACAGAAGATAGAGTTGACGACGCAG